>CAMYMP010000432.1 GCA_947259435.1 uncultured Woeseiaceae bacterium | reverse complement strand
CAGGAGTGTTTTCCGCCAGCATTACGCTTTCACATTGGAAACGACGGCGAGTTAACGACGCGGCGGCTGGACCCGGTCGCAGCGGACGCAAGGGACAGCAAGGACGGCAAGAGCGGTGCGCAGCTCAAGTTGATCGCCGGCCTGCTCGGAATCGGCCTCGACGAGTTGAAGCAACGCGAACAGCATCGACGCCAGAATCGCCTGATCGCGATTACGGCGGCATCGTTGGCGGGCATGGTGACGGCCTCGGTTCTCGCCGGCGCGGCGTTGTTCGCACGCGCCGAGGCAGTGAAGCAGCGTTCGCTCGCGCAAACTGAAGCGGCAACGGCACAGCAGACAACAGACTTCCTTGTCTCACTCTTCCAGGTCTCGGACCCCAGCGAAGCCCGTGGCAACGCCGTAACGGCGCGCGAGATACTGGACAGGGGTGCCCGAAATATCGAGACGAACCTGCAGCAGCAGCCCGTGGTGCGGGCCAACCTCATGCACACGCTCGGCCGGGTTTATACGGGTCTCGGCCTCTACGAACCGGCCACCCGTTTCCTCGAACAGGCCGTGTCGATCCGCGAGCAGCTGGACGACGAGCCCCGCCCGAAGCTGGTCGCAAACGCCAACTCTCTCGGCGCAGCGCTTTACCTGAAAGGCGAGTATGAGGCCGCCGAAGCTACCTACGGGGATGCGCTCAGCGCGGCACTTATCGTTTACGCGGAGCCGCACGCTGATACGACCGCGGCAATGAACGGCCTGGCGGATGTGTTGTCACAGTTCGAACGGGATGACGAAGCCGAGGCGCTGTATCGCGAAGCGCTTGCCATCGATCGGGATATGCACGGTAATCGGCACCCGGATGTCGCACGCAGTATGGCGGGTCTGGCGACCTCGCTGCTGTTCCAGGGGCGCATGGGCGAGGCCGAGCCATTGTTCAGAGAGTCCCTCGACATTCGCATCGAGACACTGGGTGACGACCACCCACTGGTTGCGGAGACCAGCAACAATCTCGCGTCGCTCTTCTACTTTGCCGGTGACAACGAGGCGGCTGAAGTCGAGATGCGCGAGGCGTTGCGGCGCTATCGTTACATTTTTGGCGACGAGCACCCTGAGGTATCCAGCATCGTCAACAACCTCGGTCGATTGCTGCTCGAGCGAGACAAACTGGTTGAGGCGGAGGAGTTACTTCGCAGCGCGCTAACCGTTGATCGGAAGCTCAAGGATCCGGGTCACGATGACCTGGCGTTCCCATTGAACAGCCTGGGCCTCGCGCTGACCGGCCTCGGCAGACCCGAGGAAGCCGAAGCGTTATATCTCGAGGCGCTCGAGATCACTCGAGTCCATGGACATCGCTTGCAGGGGCCGGTGCTAAGCAATCTGTCGGACCTGTATTGCAGGATCGGACGACACGAGGACGCGCAAAAGAGCCTTGCGGCGGCCGAGCCATTGTTACGCGCGGACTATGCGGGCGAAGCTTGGCGCACGGCATACCTGGACAGTATCCGCGGTGCGTGTACGGCTGCCGCTGGCAGGTACGCGGAAGCGGAAACCCTGCTGCTCGAGAGTTTCGATGCCATCGAAAAACGCTGGGGCGCCCAGGCGCTGTTCACGCGGAACGCCGTTTACCGGCTTATTTCGCTGTACGAGGCCTGGGGTATGCCGGAAAAAGCGGCAACCCTGAAGTCACGTTACGGCGTGTGAATTCCCGCCCTTCGCCGCCGACGGCTCAACGCGAGACCGGCAAAGCCGATACCGAGTAGCCACAGCGTCCCGGGTTCCGGCACAGGAGCCGGATCCGTCACAGGATTGTCGATCAGGAAAAAGTAGCGTCCCTGCGCGTCTACGCCAGTGTTCTGTTCCATCTGGAAGTACTGAAAAAAGTCCGACGGCAGCAAGTTCGCGAGGGGACCGAAATCACCCGTTACGGCGTTGTAGTTGTTGCAGGCGAGTATATTGCCGGAAATCGGGCAGAGCGGGTTGTCAAAGTCGAAACCGTCGTTGCCAACGCCATCGTAATCGTCGAACGGCAGCGGGCCACCCAGATTCCGTATCCCACCCAGTTCGGCGAGCAGGTCGAAAGACGTGCCGGCGCCGTTGTCGAATCCGATACTGGAGTCATCGCTGCCGGCTGTGATCTGGCCGTAGTTGAATTCCATGGCGAACAAGCCATTGGTCAGGTCGAATATCGCCAGCTGGAACAGGTTGTCCGATGTCGTGATCGGGCCGTCGGCCGTATCTTCAACAGTGCCCCACTGGATCCGGATTGCGTTCGGGATCCCCGGGACCACTTGCTCTTGCGTTGTGCTGTAGCTGAACGGATTGGTCGCCGTATTGTCGAGGAACGGTGCGATCACCGCGTCGCCGAAGCTCACGGAGCCGTCGGAATTGATTGTCAACGACGTCGTCGTCGTACCGAAGAAGTTGAAAGTGAATCCGATGTCGCTGACAAATTCCGAACTGGCGCTCGACCGCGTGAGAGTCGGGTCGGTCCAGATGCCGAGCCCGCCTTCGTCGTCGATGCGAATAGCGCGGGCGTTGGCGTTCATCGAGACGACGAGCAGGCTCAATGCCGCCACGCACAAAGTGATAACTTTCGAAAGACGCTGCTTCATGTTCTGTCTCCTCTTCCAGTCAGCTCCAGCTGCCCGGTTGGCCGGAGCGCTGCCGCTGGCCGGCGAATTTGACGCTCAAGAGTCTGGCGTCTTCGTTGCCGCGAAAGGAAGCCTCGCAATACACGGCGCACAGCGGGTGTGATGCAAGTCTCGTACCGTACAGGCCTTTCTATAAGACTTTCAGGCGCTTAGGGATGCTGGCAAGTCGTGCAACGAGCCCCGGGCCGGGCTCGTTGTAAATTATTCCG
>CAMYMP010000431.1 GCA_947259435.1 uncultured Woeseiaceae bacterium | reverse complement strand
ATGTGGCTCGTGCCCGACCTTGTGTCATCCATTTTCATACACGAAGATTCAACGCGCGAACTGGCGCGCTGGCCGATGCGCATTATGGGTCTCACAATGCCGATCGAAGCGATAGGATTCTCCTTCATGCACGGTATGCTGGGCGCAGGCGACGCGCGACGCGTCATGTTCATCAGCATCGGTACGCAGTGGCTCCTGTTCCTGCCGTTCGCGTTCGTCATCGGACCCATCCTTGGCTACGGTCTTTTGGGCGTGTGGGTCTGGCAGGGCGTTACGCGAACACTGCAGTCGTGGCTGTTCTTCACGATGTGGCGCGGCCGCCAGTGGCAAGGGATCGAGGTATGAATTTGAAAACGGTAGTTTGGCTAAGACAGGTCGGCATCTTGCTGCTGGCAGCCGTGAGCACAGCAAGGGCAGACATGGTCTTGCACAACGTCAAGGGCTACACGCCGACGAACGCGGGCCTGCGTGAGTTCAGCGTTCTCGCGGTATCTGACGATGGCAGAGTTGCGGCCATCGGTGATGAATCGCTGCTCGACAAGCATCCCGACGCCATTCGTATGGATGGCAAAGGTCGGGCGCTGCTTCCGGGTCTTACCGACGCGCACGCGCATGTCTATGGACTCGGGTTTCTGGCGGTCAGTCTCGATCTGACAGGATCACGTTCACTGGGTGAGGCTCTCCGACAAATAGCCGAGTATTCGGAGTCCGTGCCACACTCAAGTTGGATCCAGGGCCGCGGCTGGAACCAGGTCCTGTGGCCGGTCAGGGAATTTCCCGAGGCACCCGACATCGACCGCGTGGTGAGCGATCGCCCGGTCTGGCTGCGACGCATCGACGGGCATGCGGGCTGGGCGAACAGCAAAGCCATCGAAATCGCGGGCATAGACGACGACACTCCCGACCCGATTGGCGGAAAGATCTTGCGCGATTCATCGGGCAAGGCCACAGGAATCATGATCGACAAGGCCATGGCACTGGTCGACCAGCATGTTCCGGCGCCCGACAAAGACGATATCCGCGAAGCGTATCTCGAAGCGACCAGTTACTTGTTGTCACTCGGCATGACAGGCGTGCACGACACCGGCATCGATATTCACGAGGCTGAGGTGTACATGTCGATGGCTGACGATGGTGAACTCGGTATGCGCATCTACGCGATGCTGAGTGACGCCGGCGAAAATCTCGATGCGATGGCGAAGCCACTTCGAGGCTACGGCAATGGGAAACTCGACATTGCCGCGGTTAAGCTATACGCCGACGGCGCTCTCGGCAGTCGCGGTGCAGCGCTGATCGAGCCGTACTCTGACGACGTCGAGAACCGCGGTCTGCCATTCTTCACGTTGGATGAATTGACCGCGTTCACGCAAAAAGCCAACGACATGGGATTCCAGGTCGGAATTCATGCGATTGGCGATCTCGGCAACCAAATGGCGCTGGATGCGTTCGACGCGGTGCAGGGTGGCAGACCTTCGCCACTACGCAATCGAATTGAACATGCGCAAATCATCGCACCTGACGATCTACCGCGATTTGCCGATCTCGGCGTCATCGCATCGATGCAACCGACGCACGCAACCAGTGACATGAACATGGCTGAGGACCGAGTCGGCGCAGAGCGTATCAAAGGTGGATACGCATGGCGTCGACTGCTCGAGTCTGGCGCCGTGATTGCGAGCGGCTCGGATTTTCCGGTTGAACTGGCGAATCCCTGGCACGGTCTCTACGCCGCGGTCACCCGCCAGAGCCGCGACGGCGAGCCCGAAGGCGGCTGGTATGCCGACCAGGCGCTGACGCGGGCCGAGGCGCTGCACTCGTTCACGCTGGCCGCAGCCTATGCCGCGCATCAGGACGGCAGCCTCGGCAGCCTCGAGCCAGGAAAATGGGCGGACTTCATTTTGATTGACCGCGATTATTTCGACATACCGGCGTCCGAAATCGACGACATTCAGGTCCTCGAGACCTGGGTCGGCGGCGAACGCGTATTCCAAGCGGGAGGTGCACAATGATTGTTGAACAGGTCTGGACCGGCAACGCATATCGTAATTTCAATTATCTGATTGCGTGTCCGGAAACGGGGGATGCGCTCGCAATCGATCCGCTCGACTACGGCAAGTGTCTTGCCGCTGCCGAAAAGCACGGTTGGACGATCACCCAGATTCTCAATACGCACGAACACGGCGACCACACCGGCGGCAACAAAGGCATGGTCGAGGCCACCGGCGCTGCGATCATCGCGCACGCCAACGCTAAAGGCCGAATCCCGAACGTGAGTCGCGGCGTTGGCGCGGGAGATGTCATCAAGGTAGGCAAAACCGTTGACCTGGAGTGTCTCGATACGCCGGGCCATACGATGTGCCATATTTGCCTGCTATCGAAAACCGATCAGCCGGCGCTGTTCAGCGGTGACACGCTATTCAATGCCGGTGCCGGTAATTGCCATAACGGGGGTCACCCGAGTGAGCTTTATGACACCTTTCATGAGCAGCTGGAAAAGCTGCCTGACGATACTCTGATCTATCCCGGCCATGACTATCTGATCAACAACCTGCAGTTCACGATGGATCGTGAGCCGGATAACGGCAAGGCGCAGCAGATGTTATCGAGGTACGAGAATCAGGATCCAAACGATGCGCTCGTAACGACTCTGGCCCAGGAGCTTGAGATCAATACGTTTTTTCTCCCGACGCGCGAACCGTATTTCTGAAGCTGCGAGAACTGCGCAATTCCTGGTAGGCCCGCGGCCCTTATTCAGGATCGAGACTTGAGCCATAACCATAGCAATGCGTTATAGAAACGCACCATAATGTCCAGATGTTGCTGCCAGCGGCTGCCGTCACCGTCGAAGTAAGCATCCAGCAGAATTGTCGTTCGCTCAGGCGACATGCGATGGTGCGCAACGACCGTTGCCAGATCAAAAAATGGATCATTGTCGCAAGCATACTCCCAGTCGAGGAAACGAATGTCCGGCGCCGCAATGATATTGCCAACGACCAGATCGTTATGGCAGCAGCAAACGTTCTGCAGGCGCGGCATCGAGTCAATAAGCTGCAGGCAATCACGTGTCAGGTTGGCGTCAGCCGGCGCTATTCTCGCGGCGTAGCTTCGGGCCGCAGTCCGCGCATCGAAGCTTCGGCCTGTCAGCGGTAATGAATGTAGCTTGCGGAGTGCCTGTGCAAGCTGAACCAGATTTGAGTCATCGCGCAGCGAATCGACCGTCCAGACTTCTCCATCCAGGTATTCGGTCATGTAGATATTGTCTTGCGCTACAAGCACCGGATTCGCAAGCCCGCTACTCGCGGCCGTGGTCTGCACCTGCGCCTCCTGGTCACGGCTGTTGTAAGGTGCGGACCTGGGGCCATCATCGATCTTGAGTACCGCGCGCATGTCGCCCCGGTCAACGAGGTATGTTCGGTTCGTCAATCCGCCCGATAACTGTTTGCAGCTCGCCTGTTCCCAACCGGGAATGGTCGTCAGGACAGACTCGGGGGTGCGTCGCACGCTCATGCCTGGGCCTCCCGCCGCGAACGCGTCCAGCTGATGAGACCGAACGGAATCATGACAACATAGACGACGAATAGCATAGACGTTAGCTGCAGGTCGCGCGACCAGTAAATAAAGATCGACGCGATATCGATTACAAGCCAGTACCACCAGTTCTCAAGCACCTTTCTCGCTACGAGAAAGGTAGTCCAGATTGCTGCCCAAGCGATCAAAGCATCGGCGTAAGCGTGTTCGGCATCGGTCCGTGAGTCCAGCAGGTAGCCATTCATAAGCGCAACGAGCACTATCGCCAGGATCGCGTAGCCGTGCGTCGCAAGTGGCCAGCTCACGACCGGCAGCTCTGTGTTCTCCGTCTGCCCGGCACGCCATACGGTCCAGCCGTAGACTGCCATTGCCAGATAAAATGCATTGAGCACAGACTGCATGTAAAGCCTGGCATCCAGGAAAAGATAGATGTAGATCGCGGTGCTGGTGCCGGCGAAAAGCCAACACCAAATGTTTTGCCGGATCGCGAGCACCAGATACATCAGCGCCGTCACGACGGCGATGATCTCAAGCGGAGAAAGCGCCTGGGCCTGCTCCTGAATTGCAATAGATAGTCCCTGCATCGATTGGCCGGTCAGAAGTCCATCGCGAAGGTTACGCCGAGCTGACGGGGGTCGCCGAGCCGCGTGTACAACCTATTCGGAAAATCAGGTGGCTCATTGCCGAAGTAAAAACCGCGAACTGCGTAGTTTTCATCGAGCACATTGCGCGCCCACAACTGCACCGCCCA
>CAMYMP010000430.1 GCA_947259435.1 uncultured Woeseiaceae bacterium | reverse complement strand
TTTTGGAATTCCCTGTTCATGACGGAGTCAGATAATTTGCGCTACCCGGAGACATCAAAATGGCCTCATAACGGTTCGGGCGATTGTTGCAAACCCTTGACCCGCCGCCAAGCCGTTGTTAGGTTTTTGTTTCACACTAACACACTGTGTTGGCTGCAGATTTCTCGTTAAATCACGAATGTCCACGGAAACGATTACTAATCTACCCAGCGAGCGGGCGCAGCAGCTGCTGAAGGTCCTGATCCAGCGCTTCATTCGTGATGGCCAGCCAGTCGGCTCACGAACCCTGTCGCGGAAATCGGGCATCGAGCTGAGCCCGGCGACAATCCGCAACGTGATGTCGGATCTCGAAGAGCTCGGCCTCATTGCGGCACCGCATACCTCAGCCGGCCGGATCCCGACCGCGCAGGGATATCGACTGTTCGTCGATTCCCTCATTCGCTATAAGTCACCGAAAAAGAGCGACATCGAAAAGCTGAAGCATCAGCTGGTCGAGCAGGCTGGTGATCGGAGTTCCTTACTCGATTCCGTGTCGAGCATGCTGTCCGATGTGACCAGCCTGGCCGGCGTCGTCACGGTGCCAAAAGGGCAGCGGGCAGTGCTGCGCCAGATCGAGTTCCTTTCCCTGTCTGACAATCGCGTGCTTGCCATCCTCGTGATCAACGATCGTGAGGTGCAGAACCGGGTTCTGCACACCGAGCAGCCGCACACGAGCGACGAGCTGCAGCGCGCGGCAAACTACATCAACGAGAATTATGTCGGTCATGATCTCGCGAACGTTCGCAAACATCTGGTCGACGACCTCGAGCGCACCCGTGATTCGATGAACCAGGCGATGCTCGACATCATCTCGGTCGCCCAGTCGGCAATGGAGGGCGTTGCCCAGCCGAAGGATGAATACGTGGTGTCGGGCGAAACCAAGCTGATGGACTTCGCCGAGCTTTCTGATGTCGACACGCTGCGGCGCCTGTTCGATGCATTCTCGAAGCGGCGCTTCATGCTGAGTCTGCTCGATAAGAGCATTAATGCGAATGGCGTCCAGGTGTTTATAGGCCGAGAATCCGGTTACCAGATACTGGATGACTGCAGCGTCGTTACCGCGCCTTATCACATCGATGATGACAATATCGGCGTGCTTGGCGTCATTGGCCCGACGCGGATGGCGTATGACCGCGTGGTGCCGATCGTCGACATTACGGCCAGGTTGCTGGAGTCAGCCCTAAGCCCGAACGGCTAGCCGGATTCTGTCCGCGCGGCAGGCAATTCTGCGCAAACCCTTGATATTTGCTGACGGAGTCCCACAATTCCCGCATCTTTGAACCGGAGGCCGAACGGGCCGCCGTCGACACCTAAGTCCGGAGCACGTAGCTGATGAATGCAGAGCCCGATTGTCCTGAAGGGGATTTGGCCGAAAAAGATGTGAGTGATGCAGCCGCCGGTAACGCCGCCGCTGATGACTGTGGGGCGCCCGCGCAAGACGAACTGAGTATGCTGCAAGCCAAAGCAGGGGAGAACTGGGACAAATACCTGCGCGCGGCCGCGGAACTCGAAAACGTACGCAAGCGCGCCGCACGCGATGTGGAGAACGCACACAAGTTCGCCCTGGAGCGGTTCGCGACGGACCTGCTGGCGGTGTGTGACAGCCTGGAAATGGCGCTGACGGCCGATGCCGACGCCAGCGTCGAGAGTCTCAGGGAGGGCAATGAAGCCACTCTCAAGCTGTTGGCGTCGGTAATGCAGCGCTTCGGCGTCGAAGAGCTGGACCCGCTCGGCGAGCCGTTCGATCCTGCCTTGCACGAGGCTATGACCATGCAGCCCTCCGACGAGGTAGAGCCGGGCAGCGTGGTGACCGTATTCCAGAAGGGATATGCCCTCAACGGACGCCTGTTGCGCCCGGCGCGGGTCGTCGTGGCCGGAGAACCGGCCGAACATGTCGAAAAGGGCTGAAAAGCGCCGTATCAGTGCGCTGCAGCGCTTGAATAGCCGCACCCTGTCCCCACTTACTGGCTAGTTTTGAACAATTTCCAATCGGAGAACAGAAATCATGGGTAAAGTTATCGGTATCGACCTGGGAACCACAAACTCCTGCGTCGCGGTCATGGAAGGGGGCAAGCCCCGCGTGATCGAGAACAGCGAAGGTGACCGGACCACGCCCTCGATCGTTGCATTCAGCAAGGATGACGAGGTGCTTGTTGGCCAGTCAGCCAAACGCCAGGCGGTCACGAATCCGAGCAATACCTTGTTTGCCGTCAAGCGCCTGATTGGTCGGCGCTTCGAGGACGACGTGGTGCAGCGGGACATCGACATGGTCCCGTACAAGATTGTCAAGGCTGATAATGGCGACGCCTGGGTCGAGGCAAACGGCAAGGCCATGGCGCCGCCGGAAATCTCGGCGCGTGTCCTGATGAAAATGAAGAAAACCGCCGAAGATTATCTCGGCGAGGAAGTGACCGAGGCGGTCGTCACGGTACCGGCTTATTTCAATGACTCGCAGCGCCAGGCGACGAAAGACGCGGGCAAGATCGCCGGTCTCGACGTCAAGCGCATCATCAACGAGCCTACCGCGGCAGCGCTGGCCTACGGCATGGACAAGAAGCGCGGCGACACCAAGATTGCCGTTTTTGACCTTGGCGGCGGCACGTTCGACATTTCGATCATCGAGATCGCCGAAGTCGATGGCGAACACCAGTTTGAAGTGCTGGCCACCAACGGCGATACCTTCCTCGGTGGTGAAGACTTCGACATGCGGGTGATTCAATACCTGACATCGGAATTCCAGAAAGAAAGCGGCGTTGACATCACCAAGGATCCGCTGGCGATGCAGCGTCTCAAGGAAGCGGCTGAGAAAGCCAAG
>CAMYMP010000429.1 GCA_947259435.1 uncultured Woeseiaceae bacterium | reverse complement strand
CTTGTCATCACGGGGCGTTCCAAGGACATCATCATCGTCAATGGCCAAAACTACTATCCCCATGACATCGAGGAGATCGCGGCGGATGTCGAGGGTCTTGACCTGGGCAAAGTCGTTGTCGCCGGTACGAAAACGCACGCCAGTCAGACAGAGGAACTGCTCGTCTTCGCGCTGTATAAGCGCGATCTGGATACCTTCAGGCTGATGGCCGACAAGGTCCGCGTCAGAATTGGCGAGCAAACCGGTCTCGAAGTGGACCACGTCATTCCAGTCAAGAAGATTCCGAAAACGACGAGCGGCAAGGTGCAGCGAGCGGCTTTGCTCAATGCCTACCTGGACGGCGAGTTCGACTCGGTCATCGCGCAGATGGCGCCGACGGTCTCGGACGAGCCCACCGATGCTGATCCCCTGGTGGCCGAACTCGAGCTGATCTGCCGTGAATTCTCCAAAGAACGCACGATCGGGCCCGACGATAATCTGTTTGAGATCGGCGTCAGTTCGCTGACTTTGACCGAAATATCGCTGGCCATTGATGAACGCTACCCCGGTAGACTGGATATCAGTGATATCTTCGACTATCCCACATTGCGAGAAATAGCAGCTTTCCTGCGGCGCTAGACCACGAACGGACGCCTGACACATGAGCTACACGCGAATCGCCGGCACGGGCGCTTACCTGCCCGAGAAAGTCGTGACCAATCAGGATCTCGAAAAGACCATGGACACGTCGGACGAGTGGATTCGCGAGCGAACCGGAATCTGCCGCCGGCATATCGCGGCGGACGGCGAAACGTGCTCCGATATGGCGATTGCCGCCGCTTACAAGGCGATGGAAATGGCCGGAATCGAGGCCAGCGACATCGACCTGATCATCGTTGGCACGGTCACGCCGGACAAGGTATTTCCCAGCACAGCCTGCATCGTGCAGCGGCGACTCGGAATCCATGGCTGTCCGGCGCTGGATATCCAGGCTGCGTGTTCGGGCTTCGTCTACGCGCTGGATCTGGCCAATCGCTTCATTCAGGGCGGCTCGGCCAGGAATGCGCTGATCATTGGCAGCGAAATGCTCTCCCGTATCACAAACTGGGAGGACCGAGCCACAGCGGTCCTGTTCGGCGACGGGGCGGGTGCCGCAATACTGCAACCGAGCGAGGAGCCCGGGGTTATTTCGACACACATTCATTCAGATGGGCAGTACGAGGACCTGCTGCAGGTGCCCAGCGGCATATCGCTCGGCTACGACGCAGTGTGTGCCGAGAAAGCTTTCATCCAGATGAACGGCAACGCGGTATTTCGCCGCGCCGTTGCAACGCTGGGGTCCATCGCACGTGAGACCCTGGATGGCAACGGTATCGATAAACACGATATTGACTGGCTGATCCCGCACCAGGCAAATTTGCGCATTATCTCGGCGGCAGCCAAGAAACTCGACCTCTCTATGGACCACGTGGTGGTCACGGTGGACGAACACGCAAACACTTCCAGCGCTTCTATCCCGCTTGCCCTGGACACGGCGGTGCGCGACGGACGCATCCAGCGCGGCCATCTGCTCCTTTTTGAGGCATTTGGTGCAGGTTTTCCGTGGGGATCGGCGCTTATTCGCTTCTAGGCGGGCCTCTCAAACTGGCCGAATTCGCCGGCAGACAGCCGCAATATCAGGTTTTTTTATTAATGTATTATCGACATATAATCGGTAATCTATTGTTTTATATAAATAAAAAATAATCCCATGTTCTTGCTAGACTGGCGCCACCGCTCGATGCGGCGCTGCAATAAATACAAGAACAAGCAGCTTGCAAGACAACAAAAACAATAAGCAAAGGGGATAAGTCATGGGTCTAGACAAGATCGTCCAACTCGTCGGTGTGCTGGTGGCGCTGGTCGCCGGGATCATGGGTGGATTCGCATACAGCCCAGTGGTAATCGCGGTGCTCGGTGTCGCTGCCGGGTGGTTCGTCGCCGCGCAGGACCGCAACAGGCTTCTCGTAGCAGCAATCGCGTTGTCGATGTTCAGCGGTGCGCTGGGTGCTATCCCTGGGGTCGGCAGCTACATATCAGCCGCCCTCGGAGGCCTGGCCGGACTGTTCGGCGCGGGTGCTGTGACCGTCATCGTTCTCGGTGTGGTCGATAAGCTGAAACCCTAGCTCGGCCGCCCGCGTCGCCGGAGCGTCAATCAGGCAGGGCTGCTCCGGCAGGTAGCAGCCTCGCGCTGCGGTGTGTGTCGATTTCGGGACCGATTCGGCCCTCGGCATGACCTTATGTGACATAAGGTCCGAAAAAAACGCTGTTTTTCGGGATTTTGTGTGACGCCAGTCACACTCCGGGGTCCTTGCTGTCTCTATACTGCGACACATTGAACTGTCGCAATACGGCGACAGAGAGAGCAAGAGCCAGAACCTGTATGGAAACAAAGTTCATGGAAAATCCGCTGTCACAATCCAGCGTGTCGTTGAAACTCGAGGAAATTCAAAGACGCTGCAGCCAACTCATGGATCAACCCGAGGCGTTGTCAGAATTGACGCTCGATGAGCCGATCGCAGACCCCCGCTCGAGCGACCCGTATAACCGTCATCGGTCCTGAGACGAGCGCTCGTGCAGGGTGCGCATGAGTTTCAGGCGCCATAGCCAGATCGCTACGATGACGAGCGCCGCAATCGCTAGCGCGTTGCGTGGGTTCAAAATAACAAAAAAATCATAGAGTCCATGCAGTCCCGCCGCTACGGCCAGCGCCGCAATGGTCGTTATTGCGAGTGAGCGACCGCCGAGATGCGCCCAGGCGATCCAGTATCCCCAGATCGATGCGAACACGATGTGCACGACGGGACTCGCAAAGCCGCGCGCGAGCGCTTCCGTGGGGCTCAGGTAGTCCAGATACTGCCAGTTTTCGACGGCGGCATATCCCAGACCGATAAATGACGCGTAAATGATGCCGTCCAGCGGTTCGTCGAACTCCTTGAAACGCAAGACGACGAGCAGAAACGGCAGCAGCTTTGAAATTTCTTCGACAGGTCCGACGGCAAGCAGCGTATAGGCAAAGAGCCCCGCGGGACTGTCGTCGGCGAGGGCGCCGGCATCAAAGCGCAGTCCGACCAGGCCGAGCCCTTCATAAAGCGCCATTGAAACGCCAACGGCGAGCATCCCGAGCCCGAAGCTGAGCAGCAGCTTGCCAACCGGTTCAGGCAAGTGCCGATCTTTGTGATAGTGGTAGCCAGCCCAGAAGAGCACCGGCACGGCGATCGGCAGTATCAAGATCAGCTGCTGCATGCGCCGATTATGCGGTCAGACGCGCCGTTGGTGCTAGGATTGGGCCCGGACCAGCCGCTGCAGAACAGGGGAAAATCCAATGGCAGTCGATGTAACGATAAATGGCCAGTCAATTTCGCTCGATGTTGATCCGCAAATGCCGCTGCTGTGGGCATTGCGAGACGTCGCGGGGCTGACAGGCACCAAATACGGCTGCGGCAAGGCGCTTTGCGGTGCTTGCAACGTCAACGTGGACGGCCGGGTCGTCCGATCGTGCATGTTTCCGGTGTCGGCCGCGGTCGGGAAGAACGTGACGACGATCGAGGGCCTTTCAAAGGATGGCGATCACCCGGTGCAGGTCGCGTGGCGGCAACTGAATGTGCCGCAATGCGGATACTGTCAGTCCGGTCAAATCATCAGCGCCGCGGCGCTGCTGGAGCGCAACCCGAATCCTTCGGATGCCGAAATCGACAATGCCATGAGCGGCAATATCTGTCGTTGCGGCACCTACACCCGCATCCGTGCGGCGATCCATCGGGCCGCGGAGGATCAGTCATGAGCCGCGTAGAGCAACTCAGCCGACGTGAATTCCTGCAGCGCACCGGCAAAGCCGGCGGTGGCCTCGTACTGGCGCTGACGCTGACGTCGGCATGCCAGCCGGGCAAAGACGAAGCGGCTGATATTGCGAGCGTCGCGCCCAACGTCTACGTCAATATTCGCGACGACGGCGTCGTCGAAATCTACTGCCATCGCTCCGAGATGGGACAGGGAATTCGCACCTGTTTGCCGCAGATTATCGCCGACGAGATGGACGCCGACTGGGACCGGATCGAGCTGATTCAGGCGCTCGGCGACGAAAAATACGGCGATCAGAACACGGACGGCTCGACGAGCATCCGTCAGCAGTTTGATCTTCTGCGAACCGCCGGCGCGAGCGCACGAGCAATGCTCATCGCGGCCGCCGCGGCCAGCTGGGCCGTCCCGCCGGCGGATTGCGTGGCGCGCGAACACGCGGTGCACCATGAGGCCAGCGGCAGGTCGGCGGGCTTCAACGAACTCGTTGCGGCCGCCGTGGACGTCGAGGTTCCGGAAGAGGTCTCCTTCAAATCGCCGGACGAGTATCGCTACATCGGCAAATCGATGGACATCATCGATGGCTTCGCCATGACGACCGGGCAGGCAGACTACGGTATCGATACGGTGCTGCCGGACATGCTGTACGCATCGATCGAACGTTGTCCTACGCTGGGCGGTACGGTCAAGACTCTGGACGATTCGGCAACGAGGGCGACAGCGGGCGTGACCGAGGTTCTGCAACTCCCCGACGCGACGTCGCCGCCGGTTTTCAATCCGCAGGGCGGCGTAGCGGTGCTGGCCGAGAATACGTGGGCAGCGCAGAAGGGACGCGAAGCGCTCAAGATCGAATGGGACTTGGGTGCCAACGCGGAATACGACTCTGCAGGCTACCGCGAACAGCTGGCCCAGACCGCGCGTGACGCAGGCCGCCGTGTGCTGAATCGAGGCGACGTCGAAGTGGCTTTCGGGGAGGCGACGACAGTTCACGAGGCCGAGTATTTCGCGCCGCATCTGTCGCAGGCGCCGATGGAGCCGCCGGCCGCCACGGCAAGAATGACGGACGACGGCGGCTGCGAAGTCTGGGCGTGTACGCAGGCGCCACAAAGTGCGCAGCAGACAGTCGCCGGCGTCCTGGGTATCGATAAGAGCAAGGTCAAAGTGAACGTGACCCTGCTCGGTGGCGCATTCGGCCGCAAATCCAAACCCGATTTCATCGCTGAGGCGGCGTGGCTGGCCAAACAGACAGGGCGCCCGGTAAAAGTGACCTGGACGCGCGAAGACGATATTCGACACGGTTACCTGCACTCGGTCAGTGCCCAGTGTCTCAAGGCGGGGCTCGACGCCGACGGCAACACGACTGCCTGGCAGCAGTGCACGGTGTTCCCGTCAATTGGCTCGACATTCAACGCGGCCGCAACCGGGCCGAATGCGCAGGAACTCGGCCTTGGCATGTCCGACAATCCCTACGCGATTCCCAACATGCGCCTCGAAGCTGGCGACGCCCAGGCGCACCTGCGAATCGGCTGGCTGCGCTCGGTGTGCAACGTGTATCACGCGTTCGCCAACTGCAGCTTCGTTGACGAGCTCGCGTACCAGGCCGGCGCCGATCCCAAGGATCATTTGTTAAAGCTGCTGGGTCCACCACGAAAGGTCGACCCGACGGCGGAGGGCGTGGAATATGCCAACTACGGCCAGAGTCTCGATACGCATCCGATCGACACGGGCCGAATGGCGGCGGTCGTTGAGAAAGTTGCGGATCTGGCTGGCTGGGGCCGGGTACTGCCAGAAGGCCACGGCCTCGGTATCGCAATGCACCGGTCTTTTCTCAGTACCGTCGGCACCGTGGCGGAGGTCAGCGTCAGCGACGCGGGCAAACTCGCCGTGCACGAACTCTGGATTGCGATTGATGCAGGTACCGTCATTAACCCGGATAGAGTCAAAGCGCAGATGGAAGGCGCCGGCATATTCGGTATGAGCCTGGCATTGCATGGGGAGATCACAGCGAAAAACGGCGCTGTCGTCCAAGGCAACTACGACAGCTATCCGGTTGTCCGGATGAACGAGTCGCCGGCGGCGATCAATGTTCACATCATGGACATTGATGCACCGCCGGGCGGAGTCGGTGAGCCCGGCGTGCCGCCGGTGGCTCCTGCGATCGTCAACGCCTATTTCGCGGCGACCGGAAACCGCGTTCGTGAGTTGCCGTTAAGAAACTCGGGTCTCGCCTAGAAACGCACCTGCGCCTGCAGGCTGAGCTGCTCGCCGGTCGAGAAGAACGCGTAATTTGACTGCGCGAAAAACGTCGTCGTGGCGAGCGGCGTGTCGCCGCCGAATGTCAGTACCTTCTCGTCGGTCAGGTTCTTCGCAAGCAGCGCAACTTCCCATTTGCCGTCCTCGGCGCCGAGGGCGACACGTGCATTGAGCATCGTGTAAGCGTCCTGGACCAGCTTCGGATCGAAAGTAGATGACGCATCGTAGTCATCGGTATAGAAGATATCGAACACCGTGTGCAATTCCAGATCACGTCCGACGGGAACGCGAATGTCGAACGAGAAATTACCCTGGAGATCGGAGACCAGCTGGTTCGAGTTGCCCGTGTAGCTGCAGAGCTCCGGCGTTCCGTCGCCATCAAGATCGCTATCGGGCGTTGCGCCGAAGTAGCACTGGCCGTTCTCGAAATCGGTGAACTCGAAATCAGTGAACGCGAGTCCTCCCGAGACGGTCAGGTAATCGGAGGCCGCCCAGCGCATATCCAGTTCAAGACCCTTAACCTCTGCCGACGCGGCGTTGCCGACGTTGAATCCGAGACGCCCGTCGAAAATCGAGATCTGCAGATCGTCAAATTCGGTAGAAAACAGCGCGCCGTTCAGTTCTAGTGCGCCGCCAGCCAGCGTCAGCTTGCCGCCGATTTCGATATTAGTTGCTTCTTCGTCATCGAACTCGAAAGAGCTTTCCATGTCGGGATAGAAACTTCTGTTGTTCGCGCGAAAATCGAAGCTGCCGGACTTGAAGCCTCGCGACCAGCTCACGTAGGTCAATACGTCGTCGTTGGCGTGCCAGATCAGCTTGACCTCGGGCGAGAATTTGGTCTTGTCACGACTTCCTTCGACGGGCAGCGAGCCGTACAAGGCAAGCAGGCCCCTTGCTTGTGCGCCTGTCGGGTCCGGTGCCAAGGCCAGCGCATTGAGGTTTGTAGACGTGATCTCGAACGCACTCGCGTACACAATCGGTGCGCCAAGCTGTGCAGCCGGCAGCGGTCCGCCATCGCCGCCGAGGATAGTCAGGCTGCGGAATCCGTCGCGCTGATCGTTTGTGATCCTGCCACCGACCTGCAGTGTCAGGTCGTCATCGATATGCCAGTTGAACTGTGCGAACGCGGAAAGCACGTCGTTATCCACGGTTGCGATGCGGTTCGCAAATGTGTTGGCGACGAGATTTCCGGCACCCGCGGTGGGGGTGCCTGTGGACTGGAGGTTGACTGCCGTGATCAGTAACGATGTCGGCGAGACGATGATCTGATCCGCAAAATCGTGCTCGCTGGTCTGATAATACAGGCCGGCGATATAGTCTAAGTTGCCACCCAACGGCGACGACAGCCGGAACTCCTGGCTGATCTGCTCGTAAGTTTCCTGCAAGGCCGCGCCGAAGACTTCGGCGCCGGTAAAGTCGCAGTCACAGAACTCGTCGTATTCGAAATTGGAATACGCCGTGATCGACTTGAGCTCGAAGTCGCCGAGAGCCCAGTCAAGAGTCAGCACGAGATTCTCGGACTCGTTATTGCTGAAGTCGCCGTTTGAGGTGCGCACTTCATCCTGGACCACGTTTGCCAGGTCCGGGTCGGGAGAACCACCCGACAGAGCCTGCAGCGTCTGCAGAATCCTATGGTACGGTAGCCCGGCGAAGCCAGAGGGGGGAATGGCAGGTGTTTCATTGATGATTTCAATATGCCGGCCCGTGACTTCGAACTCGCCCACCTCGGCCTTGAGCGTCGCCGTCAGCGTGTCCGAAACATCGAACGCGAGGGTGCCGCGCACTACCCAGTCTTCGCGATTAGGTTCGTCTTCCCCAGTTGTCAGGTTGAACATGTGGCCGTCGAGGTCGCGCGTCCGCGCGGCGACGCGGTATCGGACCCGATCCGAGATCGGGCCGGAAACGACGCCTTCGAAGATCGACTCGTCGTCTTCGAACTCATACGCCGTCAGGAACCTTGCTTCAAACTCTTCCGCGGGCTTTGCGGTCGTGACGTTCAGCGCGCCGGCCACGGAGTTTTTGCCGAACAGGATCGACTGCGGTCCCCTGAGGACCTCCACACGTTCGAGATCGAGGAACGGAGCGCGCCACTGCTGGGCCCGCCCGAAGTAGACGCCGTCGATGTAAGTACCGACCGACTGCTCGAACGCCTGGTTGATGCCTGAGCCGATACCGCGCACAAACGCGTTCGTGCCGATGCCCGTCTCGGTCAGCGTAAAGTTCGGCACCAGGAACTGAATGTCCTCGGCCTTCTGAATCGCCGACGAGGTCATCACGTCGCCCGTAACGGCCGAGATCGAGACCGGGACGTCCTGCAGGCCCTGTTCACGATATGCCGCAGTAACAGTAATCTCGTCCAGGACGCGTACGCCCGAATCCTGAGCCTGTACTGCGGAAACCGGCAATGCGGCGATGACGAAAATGGCAAGTGCAGAAAACTTGCGCGGCTGGCTATATTCCATAATGCTCCCCCTACAAAAGCAATATTCTTATTAAATGCAGTATTGCATATTAAACGCCCGCCGAGGGGGCCAGTCAACAATCGGGGACAGGTATGACCAGGAACACACTGACATTTATCGCGTTTCTTGCGCTCACTCTGAGCGCCTGCAGCAGAGATGAAGACGACTCCGGTCCCGTAGCTGAAGGATCCGCGGCTCAGCCCGCATCGGCGTCCGGATCGGCCGTCACGCCGGTAACAGGGGCGCGAATCGAAGCGGCCAATACCGAGGCCGGGAACTGGATGTCGCACGGCAGGACTTACGACGAACAGCGTTTCAGTCCGCTCGATGAAATCAACGGCGAGAATATTGGCGAGCTCGGCCTTGCCTGGTATTTCGACGTGCCGACACAGCGCGGCATGGAGGCCACGCCAATCGTGGTTGACGGCCGCATGTACGTTTCCGGCTCATGGAGCATCGTCTATGCGCTCGATGCGGCCACGGGAAAGGAACTGTGGCGCCATGATCCGAAGGTGCCCAAGTCCTGGGCGCAATACGCGTGTTGTGATGTCGTCAATCGCGGTGTGGCCGTCTGGGGAGACAGCGTATTCGTCGGCACGCTCGACGGCTATCTCGTGTCCATTGACGCGGCGACGGGTAGCGAACGCTGGCGCGTCGACACGATCGACAGGAAGCCGCCCTACACAATTACGGGCGCCCCGCGGGTCGTGAACGGGCTCGTCATGATCGGCAACGGTGGCGCCGACTACGGCGTTCGTGGGTACATTAGTGCGTACGACGCCGAAAACGGAGAACTGCGCTGGCGGTTTTACACCGTACCCGGCAATCCGGACCAGGGCTTCGAAAACGAGACGCTTGAGAAAGCGGCCGCAACCTGGACGGGTGAGTGGTGGAGATACGGCGGTGGCGGCACGGTCTGGGATTCGATGGCTTATGACCCCGAACTCGATCTGCTCTATGTGGGTGTCGGTAACGGCTCGCCCTGGGTTCAGCGCATTCGGAGCCCCGAAGGTGGCGACAACCTGTTTCTCTCGTCCATCGTGGCGCTGCGCCCGGCAACGGGTGAGTATGTCTGGCACTACCAGACCACCCCGGGTGACAACTGGGACTTCACCGCGACGCAGCACATCGTCCTGGCCGATCTCGGTATCGATGGGGAACAGCGCAAGGTGCTGATGCAGGCGCCGAAGAACGGTTTCTTCTACGTGCTCGACCGTGCGACTGGCGAACTGATCTCGGCCGAAACACACGTCGCAATTACCTGGGCGACCGGTATCGACAAAGCAACGGGACGACCGATCGAAGCTCCTGGCGCACGGTATGAGGATGCACCATTCGTCGTCGCGCCGTCGGGGTTCGGCGCGCACAACTGGCACCCGATGGCATTCAGCCCGGCGTCCGAACTCGTATATTTGCCGTCGCAGGACCTGCCGGCACCGTTCAGCAACGAAGCCGATTTCGAATTTACGCCCGGGGTCTGGAACAGTGGAGTCGAATTCGAATCGCTGCAGACGCCCGAAAATCCAGTCATGGCGGCCGCGGTTGCGATGATGATGCGCGGGCAGCTGGTCGCCTGGGATCCCGTCGGCCAGCGCGAGGTGTGGCGCTACCAGCACGCCGGGCCCTGGAACGGCGGCGTGCTCGCGACGGCGGGTAAGCTCGTCTTTCAAGGCAGCGCGATCGGTGAATTTGCCGCTTATGATGCCGCAAGCGGCGAGCGCCGATGGCAGTTCGACGCGCAGACGGGGATCGTTGCGGCGCCGATCAGCTACAGCGTTAACGACCAGCAGCATGTTGCAGTCGCGGCAGGCTGGGGAACGGTGTTTGGTTTGGTCGGTGGCGAAGGCCTGGCATCGATGGGGATGAAGAATTACAGCCGGGTCCTCGCGTTCAATATCGGCGGCGAGGCAGCGCTGCCTGCGCGTAAAGCCGTTGCCGTCGCCGCTATCCCCGAGCCTCCAAAGAGCGACGCGGACGACACACAATTGGCGATGGGCAAAGATCTCTACTACGAACGTTGCATGGCTTGTCATGGCGTGGATGTTGCGAGCGGCGGCGTCCTACCGGATCTTCGACACGCGTCCTCAGAAACCCATGCCGCCTGGGATGCGATCGTTCTGGGCGGCTCGCTCATGAATAAAGGAATGCCCGCGTTCGGCCAGATATTTTCGAAGGCCGACAGCGACGCAGTGCACGCATTCGTGATTGAACGCACGCGTATTGCCTACGAGCGGCAGCGTGCTGCTGGGACCAGCGCCGGTGAATAAGCCCATCCTGCTATGCGCATGCGTTGTTACGCTGACAATCATGACAGGGCCGCTGTCGGCTCTTGCACAGCAAGCCCAGAGGAACGAGGCATCCGCTGCAACCGAGAGCGCGAATCGCACCGTCCGCGCCGAGCTGCCGTTCGACAATGTTGAAGATTTTGAGCTCGCGGAGCGAGGGCTGATCGCTCGCCCTGCAAACACAGTCATTCGTGATGCATCGGGGAAAGTCGTCTGGGATGTCGGTCAGTTCGCGTTCGAGCAGGGCGAAGCGCCGAACACCGTGAACCCGAGCCTTTGGCGGCAGGCCAAACTCAATTCCAAATACGGTCTCTACAAAGTCAGCGACGGTATCTATCAGGTGCGTGGCTATGACGTGTCGAATCTATCTGTTATCGAAAGCGATTCGGGCTACATCGTCGTCGATCCGCTAATCACGAAGGAAGTCGCAAAAGCGGCGATGGATCTCGTTTACGAGCACTTGCCCAGGAAACCGGTTGTGGCGGTCATCTATAGCCATAGCCATGCCGATCACTTCGGCGGCGTGAAAGGCGTCGTCAGCGAAAAGGACGTGCTGGAAGGCAAAGTGCGGATCGTGGCTTCCGAAGGCTTCATGGAGTTCGCGGTATCCGAAAATGTGCTCGCGGGTAACGTCATGACCCGGCGCGCGTCGTATATGTTCGGTTCGCTGCTACCGAAGGACGAGAAGGGCGGTGTCGGCGTCGGACTGGGCAAAGCGATTTCCAGCGGCCAGGTGACGCTGATCGAACCAACCGACATCATCACCGAAACGGGTCAGGAACTGATCATCGACGGCGTTCGTTTTGTGTTCATGAACACGCCGTTCGCCGAGGCGCCGGCCGAACTGATGTTCTTCTTGCCGGATCGGAAAGCGTTTTACGCCGCGGAGGAAGCGAACGCCACATTGCATAATGTGTATACGCTCCGCGGCGCCCAGGTTCGTGACACACTCTTGTGGAGCGGCTACCTGCACGAGGCGGCGGACCTCCTGGATGCCGAGACCGAAGTCCTGTTTGGGGGACACCATTGGCCACGTTGGGGATACGCCAGCATCGTCGACTATCTGCGCAAACAGGGCGATATATACAAGTACATACACGACCAGACGCTCCGCCTCGCGAATCATGGCTATACGATGGACGAGATATCGGAACAACTCCAACCGCCGCCCGAGCTTGCCAATGTCTGGTACAACCGCGGTTACTATGGAACGGTAAGCCACAACTCGCGCGCTGTGTATCAGAAATACCTGGGGTTCTTCGACGGCAATCCGGCCCACATGCATCCACTTCCACCCGAGGAGTCAGGTCGTCGCTATGTCCAGTTCATGGGCGGTCCCGAGGAACTGCTGCGGAAAGCGCGCAAAGCGTACGATGCCGCCGACTACCGATGGGTTGTCGAAGTCGTCAATCATCTCGTCTTCGCTGACCCGGATAACGTAAAAGCGCGGCGGCTCCAGGCTGCGGCGCTCGAGCAGCTTGGCTATCAGGCCGAGTCGGGACAGTGGCGCAACTTCTACCTGACGGCAGCAAGCGAGTTGCGTAATGGTGTCATGGTTGGCGGCACCACGCGGACGCTCAGCCCGGACATGATCAGCGGCTTGTCGCTCGAGAATCTGTTCGATTACCTGGCTGTGAGACTGAATGGTCCGGCTGCCGCCGGCCTGGATACCAAAATCAACTTCCAGTTCGAGGAAACGGGTGACAACGTTTTGGTCTCGGTTGTGAACAGTGTCCTGCATCATTCGGCGTCCCGTCCGAGTCCCGATGCCGATGTGTCCGTCGTACTGACACGCGATGGTCTGATTGCGATGGCAATGTTAGGTCGCCCGGTAAATTCCCTTGTCGAGAGCGGTGCGATCAAGGTTGATGGTGACGTAGCTGCGCTGCAGGAGATGCTGAGCCTGCTGGATAATTTCGAGTTCTGGTTCAACATCGTGACGCCATAGTCCGACCACAGCGGCAGCGGTATCAGCGACAAATCGTGAACCCCGAAGCCTCGAAAGGGTCGGATATTTCCAACAACACCCTTACAACCATTGCAGGACTGCACTATGCACATGACCAACGCACCCAGGTGGGTGGTATTTCTCGTTTTGGCGCTGTCCGGCTGCCAGGCCGGGGGCGAGGTTGCCGCGCTTCCGGAAGGCATCACGCTTCTCGAGACAGTCCGAAGTGACGATGAAAACGGCATTGTCATTCCTTATACAAAATATCGGCTTGAGAACGGGCTGACGGTCATCCTTCACGAAGATATGTCAGATCCGCTTGTCCACGTCGACGTTACGTACCACGTCGGCTCCGGCCGGGAGGAAATTGGCAAATCCGGATTCGCACACTTCTTTGAACACATGATGTTCCAGGGCTCAGAGAATGTCGGTGACGAACAGCATTTCAAGATTGTCTCGGAAGCCGGCGGCACGCTGAATGGCACGACCAATCCGGACCGCACGAACTATTTCCAGACCGTGCCGGCAAATCAGCTGGAAAAGATGCTGTGG
>CAMYMP010000428.1 GCA_947259435.1 uncultured Woeseiaceae bacterium | reverse complement strand
AAATATTCCACCGCCTACAAACAGCAGCAGCCAGAGTAAACTTACAATCAGACCGGACACTGGTATACCTCACAAAGGTAAAAAATCCTGATGTCAGAACCGCTGAGCGGCGCCGACTAACACTTTATAGAAGTTCCTCGATCGCAGCACGTTCCTCGCGAAGCTCCGTCTCAGTTTTGTTCATGCGTTCGCGACTGAAGTCGTCAATCGACAACCCCTGGACGATGTCGTACTGGCCATCACGGCAGCGTACCGGGAAGGAATAGACGATGCCGGGCTCGATGCCGTAGCTGCCATCGGCCGGGATAGCCATGCTAACCCAGTCATCATCCGCTGTGCCGAGCGCCCAGTCGTGCATATGGTCGATTGCAGCTGAGGCCGCAGACGCGGCTGATGATGCACCACGCGCCTGAATGATAGCCGCTCCGCGCTGCTGCACGACCGGAATGAACCCATCAACGAGCCAGGCTTGATCGACCAGCTCTTTAGCCGCAGTGCCGCCAACGCTGGCATGACTAATGTCGGGGTACTGCGTCGCCGAGTGATTTCCCCAGATTGATAGGCAGCGGATGTCATTGACGTGGCTGTTTGTTTTGGCCGCAAGCTGCGCCTTGGCCCGGTTGTGGTCCAGGCGGGTCATCGCCGTAAAGTTGCGCGGGTCGATGTCGGGCGCATTGCTGCTCGCGATCAGCGCATTCGTGTTGGCCGGGTTGCCGACGACCAGCACCCTGATATCCGTATTTGCGTGCCCGTTGATTGCTTTGCCCTGCACAGAAAAAATGGCAGCGTTCGCTTGCAGCAGGTCTTTACGTTCCATACCCGGGCCGCGTGGCCGTGCGCCGACGAGCAATGCAAAATCGCTGTCCTTGAACGCGGTATTCGGATCGTCAGTGGCGACGATGCCGGCCAGTGTCGGGAATGCACAATCATCGAGCTCCATAACGACGCCGTGCAATGCCGCCAGCGCGGGGGGAATTTCCAGCAATTGCAAAATGACGGGTTGGTCATTGCCAAGCATCTGGCCTGACGCGATTCGGAAGGCGAGCTGATAGCCAATCTGGCCAGCAGCGCCAGTGATGGTGACGCGTACGGGTGCTTTCATTGTTGGATTCCTGCGTTGTTATGCGGCGAATTGCGGCGGCGATTTTAACATCGGCGAAGCAATCAAACACTGGTGTTGACTACTTATCCGCGTCTGTATCGGCAAAATTCGGGAAATTTCGCTGAAATTCGTCGTATTCGCTGTTCGCAAGGTCTTCCTGCCCGCTTTTGCGCAGTTGCTTGATACAGGCCAACCAGGACTCGGCGGATTCGCGGGCCTTCGCCGGGCAGCCTGATGCGAGTGCTTCTTCCTCGGCGGCCACCGCGAATGACGCGGCTCCCGGGGCGGTCTCAGCCGCAAGTCGCTTTGCCGAGACGCGTTCAGCTCTGTCGAGGTCCGCCGCAGCGTTCTTTGCCGGGATATTCTCATCGGCGGTGACGCGCCTGGCCGAGGCGCCCCCATCAGGGGCGGCGCCCGCGTCCACTCGCGGAGTTGCCGGTGGAGAGACCGGTACCTGGTTGGGGCCCGCCTGCGCTCGCGCACGGTCATCTGCCTCACGCAGAACGGCCATGTCTTTCGGTGCGAAGGCATCCATCGATACGGGATCCCGGGGCTCTGCGGCGGGCATGGTTTGTTCGGCAAAGTTTTCATTCTTGTCGGCCAGCTCATTCCTGGGTACCGCCATAGTGGCCGCCTCCGGCTCGATTTGTGGCAGCCGGGTCAGTTCCAGGACAAGTGCGAAGCTCAAGCCGATGGTGGCGGCCCAGGCTGCCGGCCGCATCCAGGCGCGGGCACGCGAATACCTTGTGCGGCCCTCACGGGCTGCCATTCGCAGCACCCTTTTGTTCAGATGATCGGGCGCCCGCTCCTGCGCCAGTGCCGAGTAGGTGTCCGCGACGAGCGGGTCGTCCGCGCGATTTTTTCGCTCGTTACTCATTGTCGCTCCGATTGTTCATCGATTGCCGCACGCAGCTTGTTTACCGCGTAACGTAGCCGACTCTTCGCTGTTTCACGGTTGCTACCGGTGACCGCGGCAATTTCGTCGAGGTTCAGGCCGGCTTCCTCGTGCAGTAAGAACGTATCCCGCTGTTCGTCCGGTAAGTCCAGCAAAGCCCTGGACAGACGTTCTTTCGCCAGGCTGCGCTCGGTCAGGGTTTCAGGCTGTTCCCCGGGGTGGGAATGCAATTCTGCGTCCAGCTCGGTGTTGCCCGCATGACGTTTGTTGCGGCGCAAGTGGTCAATAAAGCAGTTGTGGGCGACACGGTACAAAAACGTCGTGAATTTGGCGGTCGGCCGATAGGTCGCGCGCGACTTTACGATCTTGCCCCAGGCGTCCTGGAAGATGTCTTCGGCCGTATCCCGGTGCCGGCACAAGCGCAGCAAATACCGGTACAGAGGATCGTTGTGGCGCCGATATAAGGTCTCGAACGCCGTTACGTCGCCGTCCTTGTACCTCAACATCAGCGCACTGTCGTCGGGTGTGTGCCCCATGGCTGGAGCATAGGGGAGAGTCGCGCCGCTGCAAAGAGCGGTGGTTGATCTCGCCACGGATTCTGCGCTTGCTGCCATCTAGACCTCGCCTCAATGAACTTATAAACGCAGGCAGGGGTGGCCTCGGGTTACAAAAAGGGCGTTAAAAGGCTTGCAATCTCAATCACTAGTGTTATAGTTGACTATAACACCAGTTCACCAAGATTAATTACCGGGCCGGGCAAGTCCCGGGAGACAAAAAATGTACAAGTCAATACAGCATAACAACGAAATCATAAGCCTCACCCTGATGCT
Organism: uncultured Woeseiaceae bacterium; assembly: GCA_947259435.1. Next base: position 39 of record CAMYMP010000428.1, on the reverse strand, counting down.
GCTAATGGCAGTCGCGCTGATCGCTGGCCAGGCGGATGC
>CAMYMP010000427.1 GCA_947259435.1 uncultured Woeseiaceae bacterium | reverse complement strand
AGCATCGGCGAATATTTCGCCACCTGCCTTGAGCACAAAGACCTTGCCCTTGAACAGGCGGATATACGGCGCCGCGTGCTTGAGTGCGGACACGACGATGGCCCGGTCTTTCTTTGCGATCATGACGGCCCCCCGAGCATCTGATGCAGAACCGCCATCTGTGCAAGCATGCGATTGCGTGCTTCGTGAATGACGACGCTGCGTGGACCGTCGAGCACTGCTTCGCTCACGACGACACCCCGTCGAACGGGCAGGCAGTGCATGAAGCGGCAGTCGTCTCTCGCATTATCGAACCACGGATCGTCGACACACCAGTCGATCAGTCCGTTGCGCAGGTCTTCATCCGCAAGCTTGTCGCCGTAGTGCTTTGTCGACGACCATGACTTGGCGTAGATGATGTGCGCGTCCTGCATCGCTTCGATTCTGTCATCCGTCTCGGTAACGGAGCCGCCACTCGCTTGTGCGGCCGCGCTGGCTTTCTGCATCAGCGGCTGCGGCAGCTCGAATCCCTCGGGACGCAACACCGTGACATCCATGCCGCGTTTCGCCGCCATGTACAAGGTCGACGACGGTACTGCAAGCGGCAGCGCTTTTGGATGGTAAGCCCAGCTCAGGACGAATTTGCCACCGTTCGCCGGCACGCCCAAATCGTCGAGCGTCTTCCAGTCGGCAAGGTTCTGACAGGGATGGTTCATCGCCGATTCCATATTGATGTAAGGCGTGTCAACCAGGTCGGTCAGCGCCGTGTATTCGATCTCTGTCATGTCGTGCTCGAGATTCCTGCGCTCGGCGAAGGCGCGAATGCCGATGGCATCCCCATAAGATGCGATCACGGGCACGGCTTCGCGAATGTGTTCCGCCGCTGCGCCGTCCATGACGATGCCGGGCCGCGTCTCTATGCCGTGAATCGACATCTCCGGAGAAATGACGAACGAGCCACCCCCGAGACGGATCATTGCCGCCTGAAAGGATGCCAGTGTCCTGAGCGAGGGGCTCAGGAACAGCAGCGACAGCACCTTGCCGCGCAGCGCCTCCGGCTCCGGGCGTGCGTCGAGGCGGGCCGCGAGTTCGAGCAGTGCGGCGATTTCTTCGTTCGAAAAGTCGGCAAGATCGTTAAACGATTTCATAGAGTTCTCTCTTTTCTGTCATGTCCAACCTGGTGCGGCCGCGGTCAGGCCGGCTTCCTGCGGCAGGTCCCACAGGCGATTCATCCACTGCATGGCGCCGCCTGCCGCGCCTTTGACAAGGTTGTCGATGACGCTCATGACGACGACCGTGTCCTCGTCAACGGCTACGCCGATCTGGCAGTGATTGCTCGTAACGACGCTCTTGAGGCGCGGCGTGGCGCTCAGGACCTCGACGAATGGCGAATCCGCATAAGCCTTTGCAAACACACTGTGCAGAATCTCGGTCGACACGCGCTTTGCGGCCCTGGCCTGCACGGTTGCGTGGATACCGCGGGCGAAAGGCCCGGAGTGCGGCACGAAGTGCACCTGCGTCTCGCGGCCTGACGCAGCCTCGGTCAATGCGGCGATTTCGGGCGCATGCCGGTGCGCAAGCGGTTTATAAGCGTAGAGGTTGCTGTGACGCTCGGGATGGTGCGTGCCGGGCTGCGGACTGCGCCCCGAACCCGTGCTGCCCGTAATTCCCGTAACGAAGATCTCGGCATCGGTCAGCTGCGACTGGATCAACGGTACGGATGCAAGCAACACGGCCGTCGCGAAGCAGCCAGGATGACCGATATGCGGTGCGTGTATCTCTGCGATGTGCTCGGGCACGCCGGACTGAAATTCACCGAGGAGATCGGGCGCACCATGCTCAGTGCCATAGACCACTTCATAGTCCAGCTGGTTGGCGTAACGAAAATCGGCAGATGAATCGACGACGTGCACGCTGATGTCTTTTTTCGCCGCGGTTCGTAATGCGCCCGCAATCAGCGCTGCAGACGCTCCGTGCGGTGCGGCTGAGAAGAGTGCGAGCCTGCCGCCCGTATCGAGTTCATCGATCCAGCTGTCGTGGCCGACAAAACACTGATCACCATACACGGCGGAGAGGTTCGCAAACGTATCCGCGATTTTTTCGCCGCCGCGGCTTTCGGAGACGGCGGCAGCAAATTCCAGATCGGGGTGAGCCGAGATCAGGCGCAGCAGCTCGCCGCCTACATAGCCTGTTGCGCCCAGAACAACGGCCTGAATTTCGCCGCTCATGCTACCTCCTTGTCCCTGAGTAGCGCGGCAACGAGATCGCCGAGAGCGACACCGTTCGACAGCGCATTGATCGCGGGCAGTGAGAGTTTTTCGGAGATCTGGTCGACACCGACGGCATTGTCGGTTGCGGGACCCGTGACCACGGCGGGCTCGATGCCGAAACTATCGCGCAGGATTTTTGCCCCGCCCCATGCTGATACGGGATCGTTGGCGCAGAGGATGACAGCCGTCAACGCGTCGCGAATCGATTTGTCCGACAGGATCGCCTCGACGCCATACGCGCCAAGCAGGCCGTCACCGAGTTCGAGTACGATCACGTCAGGATTGTGCTCTGCCAGCCCCGTCAACAGCGCCCGGGTCAGTGCCGGGCCGTTTTCGGCCGTCGTCGTCACGATGCCCAGATCGGAGAAAATCATCGTTTCGGCGGCGCCGGCGTCCTGCATCGTCAGTATGTCGCGCCGCAGCGATACGCCAGTGGCCTTGCAGGCCGCAACGTGCAGACCCAGATGCCGCAGCCGGCTCACGATGGCGCAGGCTGCGGCCGTTTTTCCGGAGTCCATGCAGGTGCCGGCGAGGGCGACGACGGACACACCACGGGTATCGAATAGCGCATCGCTGTCCAGAGGCTTCTCGCCGGCTCGCGCGGGTACGCCAATGCG
>CAMYMP010000426.1:2915-4199 GCA_947259435.1 uncultured Woeseiaceae bacterium | reverse complement strand
ACGCGCGCTTCGACAAGGTCTGGAACGAACACGTTGCCACCTTGCACGGCGCCTATGAAATGAATGAGGAGCCCGCGGCCAGGCGTGATGACTCTGTGGCGGACGTGGCCTGAGTAAACGGGGCGTCAAGCTCCATCTTGGAATTCCGGACTCGGCTGATTCATGTCGAAATTACAGCGCCCTTGTTCGTAGTCGTAGCTCCCGCCTTTGTCCAGGCAGTCGTCGACTTCGGCCCAGGTGCTAAAAAGAGTAACCGCGTAGACGGCGAAAAGAAGCAGCGTGATACCAAACAAAGCCCCGAGTACGAGAGTTAGTTTTCGATCCCAGGCTGACGCCCCTTGTTTGTTATATCGCTTGAGCATCTAGCCGACAGACCCCTTGAATTGGTTCTCCACACAAGCTTTTACATCAACAGCAATCGTTGCACACTCTTGCCAAGATGTTCTTGCTTCTCTTGGGAATGCAGCCATTTTTTCAACTTCATGACAATCTCCATGCGTAGGATGAATTAAATGTACAAAGTTGTACTGCTGATCACGTACTCCGTTTGCTAGAACACTCCCTCTTGAGTCCAAGAACTGTACCTTTGTTTCGGGCGTGGATATCGAATTCGGGACGTGCTGCCTGCAAGAAAACCCGCTCCAGCAGGCTGGGGCGGGCCCTTACGTCGATCCTGCGGTCGCCGTCACATTTCGTCCTCGGCAAGCACAACCAGGCTATCTTCGGGCCGGAGCGCGAAGCGCGTGTTCTTCTCTGGGATCAATGTGATGCCGTTATTGTGCTCTTTGCTGTTCTCGAGCGATTTCATCTTCACGCCGATGCAGATTTCGCTGCGTTTCTGAGCCAGTGCCATCATATCGGCGAAAGCGACTTCCTCGGGCAGCGATTCGAAATAGAGATGTGCGGGCTTCAAATAGATCTCTGAGCCGTCTTCCTGGAAGATGTCGTCGTAGACTTTTTCAATATCGCGTCCCTCGGATATCTGCGCCATGATCATACTGACCAGGCGATTGGAGATGATGACGTCGTGCACACCGGCCCTCGCGACCAGCACGTCGTTCTGCGAGTCGAGAATCTCGGTAATGAGTTTTGTATTGCCGCTCTCTTTTGGGTACTGGCTAAAAATGCGTCGCAGCAAGAGCAATGCGACGATGTTTTCGGAGTCGATTCGACCGGCGTCGATCTCCCCGGTCTCCGAGCCGGCGCCCGCAAGGATGATGATGTTGTCGTACTCGAACGGCTTGACCGACATCAGATCGTCAATGTTCAGGCAGTCCTTGATCA
>CAMYMP010000426.1:0-2869 GCA_947259435.1 uncultured Woeseiaceae bacterium | reverse complement strand
GGTGGGGCTTTTCAACAGTACATCGACCTGGCTACCTTCGATGATATAGTCGGCGAATTCGCGAATGATTGCCGCCGACTTGAAGCTCCAGCCAATCATCAGTTCACGCTCTTGGCGCTGATGCAGGCGGTCATTTGGCAGCGGCAACTCGGCCGGCTCCGCGACCGGTTCATCGAGGAACAAGATGGTCGAATCGTCGTCAGCGACGATCAAAACCTCGTCGTTTAGCGCCAATTGCCGATCAGGCGATGGCTTCATCGTAATCTTGCCGTCTGCATCGCGAATGCCGATCGGCACGCCGTCCGGGAAACGGTACGCGATCTCGCCAAACGTGCAGCTGCCCCACTCGGCGTCGAAAAAATACATTTCGCAGCCGTCGAAGGACAAGATCTCGTTGTACACAACGGAGAGCCCTACCGAGCGCGACGTTTGCACCAGCAGCTTGGCGAGGATATCGCGGGTGTCAACAGTGATGACGTGATCCGGAAAGCTCGATCGGACGATGTCGCGGTGCGTCGGATTAAATATTTCCACGATGACGTTGAACTCGTTATTTTTGATGTCGTTACCCATCGTCGCCAGCACCGTCTGAATTGCTTTCGCGTCGCTGGCAGCTTTGCGTTCGGCATTGTCCGTATCGTCGCAATTGGCCAGGATAATGACCGATTTTGCTTGCTCGATCGAGACCATGTCGAGATTCGCAAGCGACGAAACATCACCGCTGCGCGTGACGATTCGCGTGGTCGCGGTTTCCTTAACCCGGAGCCTCAAGACATCGTCCATTGCCTCCTTGTCGCGGTCAGCGAGAACCACGACACAAGCATCTGTTTCGCTTTCATTTGCAATACTCAGCTCGCGCAGAATTTCGGTGATGCGTTGTTCATTCCAACCGAGAATGAGTGTGTGGTTCGCTTCGATGACTTTCGATCGCCCGCGTTTGAGGCTATAAATTTTCTGGTCCAACGTCGTGGTGATAAAGGCAATCAAGGCGGACAGCATGACGATGCCGGCAATACCGGCAAGAACGGCAAAGATCTTGTAACCGGCGTTGGAGTAAATGTCCTGAGCCATGTTGCCCGGGTCCGTAATCTCCAGGAACGTGATGTACAGATTGCCGAAGAAACCCAGCGCCTCATGCTGTTGTGACAACTCTGGGTATAGCAACGTCAGTGCGCCGCGAAGCAGCCCAATGAGCAGGAAGGTGCCGAGAAACACCGCCGTCAGCACTTTGAAGATCGAGCTGCCGCCCTTTGCCATGAACGTGTCGAAGCGGTAACGAACGCGCGCCTTACGTTTGTCTGTCTGAGGGAGGTCCTTGACCGCCTGCGTGTCGGTGATCTGAGTCAGGTGCCGAACTTTGGCGGTCGCCGTCAAATTGTAGGGGTCGGTGTTGTCGCCGACTTCGGCAGGCGGCTTCTGTTCCAAGCCAGAAGATTCCGCCTGGGCGGCCGCCATCTCAGCCGTTTGCTCGTTCGCGTTTCCGGCGACATCATCGTTCGCCGGGATCGGGGCCTTGACGGCATTTCCGTTGCTGTCAACGAGGTAGACCACGGCGCCGATGGATCCGAGCTTTGTGGCTGCCGTGCTCGCCTGTTCCCATGCGAGGTCTCGCGCAAGCATCACCATGCTGCCCGAGAACAGCTTGTCGATAACATCATCGCCCTTGTGGAGGCGCTCGGCAAAACAGGCCCGGACGTCACCCAGGCTGTGACCGTCAGCGACTTCGCCTTTGAATGCGATGCAGTATTTATTGCCCATGCGACTCCCGTGACTGGACGGACAGGGTTAGCCGGTAGAAAGGGCTAAAATTACAACGACAGGAGCGCCAAAAAGACAACGCGGGTCACAGATTTTGTAAAATTGGGCGGCTGGACGCGGGTCGGACACGCTGACAGAGGTACCGAGCACCGCGGGTGTGTAGGCCGCGGCCGACGATGTCGCCTACAATAGCGACTGACAAGGGAACAAAAAGGACACCAGCCATGGCCGGCGGCTTTGCAAAAGACGGGGCAGTACAGGATCAGATCGACGCAACCGTAGAGGATGCTGTCAAGCGCGCCCGTGACCAGCTGCCGCGTGGCGCAAGCCTCAGCCACTGCGAAGAGTGTGACGCAGCTATTCCCAATGCGCGCCGTGAGGCAGTCCCCGGCGTGCGCCTGTGTGTCGCCTGCCAGGCCGAACACGATGCCGAAGCGAAAACTGTCAGCGGCTATAACCGCCGTGGCAGCAAGGACAGTCAGTTGAGGTAACGCTGTGCGCTAGTCGCGTCTAATCCGCTACTTGTGCTTCAGCATCGTGAGGGTCCGCCGGGCGCGCGAGCGGCGAAGGTCTTCGAGGCTTTCCATCGTCATCGTGTCCGATGCTTTGATGCACTCGTCCATCTCTTCGCTGATCGCGGGTGCGTTTTCGATCTTCAGCCGATGTCGGCCGAGCGAAATAATATCGTTGCTCTGTAGAACTGACTTAACGACGATGCGGGAGTTGACCGTGGTGCCGTTGGTACTGTTGAGATCAAGCAGTACGATGGCGTTGGCATAGACCTGCAGCATGGCGTGCATCTTGCTGACATACGGATCCTCGACGAGGATATCGGAAATATCAGCACGCCCGATGACATACTGTCGTTCGGTCAGTTCATACTCCGCCACAGTCTCGCCGTCGCGGGTGACTATGACGCGCGGTATCGGCCCGCTTGGCTCAAGCTCCGTCATGCCTTTCATGGCCTCGATGGCGCGCTCGTTCAACGCGCCGGGCCAGCCGCGCGACCACTCGTGCAGCCGCTCACAGACATCCATCGGGAACACTTTTTCGCCGTGCTCGCCGCCCGCCGCGATCAGGCGTGTACGGAGATAAACCATTGTCTCCTGTT
>CAMYMP010000425.1 GCA_947259435.1 uncultured Woeseiaceae bacterium | reverse complement strand
AGCCACGAGAAGATGGGGCGCAACCGCTAGGATGAAAGTCCATCGAGATCATGAGTACGCGCACAGCACGGATACCGTGTTTGCCTTGTTTACTGACGCAAAAGAGATAAAGACAAAACAAGAGGCGCTCGGCGCGCGAAATATTCGTGTGGAGGAATGCGATAGGAATGACGACAGTGCAGTCGTCCGGTTCATACGCGAATTGCCCGCTGAAGTGCCCGGCATCCTCAGTAAATTCCTGCAACCCTGGAATACCGTGGAACAGTCGGAGCAATGGCGAATTTGCGGCAGTGGCGTGTACAAGGCGGACCTCGCCATCGATATCGCCAACGTTCCGGTCACTATCACAGGAACTCTCGAGCTCGAGCCTGTGGACCTCGGCTGCATAAATCATGTTCGCTTAGGCGTTGACTCTGGCATTCCGTTCATCGGCAAGGCATTGGCCGATTTCATTGCGAAAGACTGCAAGCGCATCATCGCCGACGAATACGAGTACATCAGCGATCGATTGGATCAAGCCTGAGGGCCTAATCACGCAGCGGACAGTGATCGTAGTTAATGTTAATAACTATCGTTTGTTGTTTCTTTCGTCCTGATCGGCAACCAAATCGGACACCATGTAGGCGACCAGCCATTTGCATTCATTCGCGGTCGGCGCCCTGAAGTCCTTTCCGGCGATTCGTCTGGTCGATTTTGACATGTGGTTGCTGATGGCCTGAATTGAAAATGCACATAGGTTTGTGACTCGATCGCCGAGTAAGCCGAGCGATTCGCAGTTTCCGCGCTTGTCGCACTGCTCCTGCAAATGCACGAGCTTGGGAGACTGACGAAACTCGTCGATCTGACCCGGAACGATGACGTGCACGAGGCCGTGCTTCTGCAGCAATTTCTGGTCCTCATCAAGGCCGCGGAAGAACAGCGGGTGATCGCTCTCCAGGCTGGCGATGCGGTCCGCAGAGATGCCGAAATTGTCCCCTGGCATGTGGCAATCGCCACAGGATCTGCCGTTGCCGCCGAACGGCGCAGGATCTTTTTTTCCTTTGCAGACGAACTGTCCGGTCTTGAGGGTCTTCTTGTCGTCAACCTTCTTGAGACATCCAGCGAACAGCCGCTGACCCTTGCGCGCCGAGGACTCGGCGGAACTCACTGCCGGGATAGCGAGAATCAAAATAATTACAGCCAGCGTCCAATATTTCATCGGGAATTCCTTCAGTGGATACAGGCAATAGTGTGTGCGTCCACCCCAATTTGCAGGAATCAGATCACACATTTGCAAGTCAGGCACCAAATGGGCACCTGGATAGAGTTTGGTGTGTTGGGCGCCAGTCGGATTTGACCTAACTCGCTGAATTGAAATGGTGGCCAGGGGCAGACCAGTCGGCGCAGCCGGCTAGCGATGCAAATCAATGGACTCGCTTCGCTCGCCCTGCGGGCGCACTTCGTGCGTCTGTCGGCGCTGCGCGCCTCGGCTGAACTGCCGACACGCGGGTTCTCAGTCAATGTTTGGTGTCGAGCGGGACCGCTTTGACGTGGTGCGACCGGACGTTAGACGTCGGACTTTTGCCTGTATGATCAACGGTTGACGGTACAGGAATTCAGTATGTCTCTGCTCGGCAATATCGTCTTCTTCGTCTTTGGCGGGTTTATTATCTTTTTCGGCTACTTACTCGGCGGCATTCTCTTATGCCTGACGATTGTCGGAATCCCGTTCGGATTTCAGTGCTTCAAGCTGGCGGGTGGGGTGCTCGCGCCCTTCGGCCGGGAAGTGTTCCAGACCGAACCGCCTGGAGGAGCCCTGTCGCTGATCCTGAACATCATCTGGATCATCCTGCCCGGTCTTGAGCTCGCTATCATGCACCTACTTCTCGCTGCGTTCTTCGCGGTAACGATCGTCGGTTTCCCGCTCGCAGTGCAGCACATGAAACTCGTGAAAGTCGCGCTGCTGCCGTTCGGCCACGTTATGCGCGAGGTAGGGGACTGAGTTGATGTTTGCCACCGTCATCCGAGGCGCCGCACTGGGAGACTGCTGCGGCGCTCAGGGCCGACAGCAACCTGAATCGAAGCGTGGAACGCGGGCAACGCAGGCGGTTTCGATGTGATGTCAGACTGTCGACGACAGGGCCCCGTTCGGGGCCCTGTTGCTCGGCTGTGCCCGGTTACTGCGGGGGAGGTAGTCGAACCTGCCTGCAATCAGGCCGGTCACTAACCACGCCACGATGAACCCTCTTTGGTCCGCTGATTGCCGCTTGCTCTAGAACCTGTACTCCAGGGCTGCACCAAGTCCGAAAAAGACGATGGTGTTCTTGTCAATGCCGCCCCCCGTAACGCCGGGTTCGATCGCCGGCGGCACTGGGACGTCGGACCAGATCGATGCGTTGGCCGTCACACCCACGGAGAAACGCCGGGAAACAGGATGCATCCAACGAATGCGGAACTCCGTAATCGGAATGGACACGTCCTCTATTCTTCTGTAAGTCTCCTGGGCAACGATGTTCAGAGGGTCGTCGGCCGGGCCAACGAAGTCGCTGATCGTGCGGCTGAGGTTTGTGCTGCCGAAAACCACCGATTGACCGATATAGCCGGTGAGCGTGTTCTTTCCGAGCTGAATCTCCCCGATCAGACCGAGGACAGGCCCCTGCATGCTGCCATAATTCGACGAAGCATCGATGAGCGACCCGTTGACGGAACCGATTCCGGCGATGCCATGATAATCGTTGTCGAAGTCGGCATTTCGCAGACCCAGCAACATATAAAGTTTTCGCTCCGGCGCTTCGGCAAGGGCCCTGATTCCATAGAGATCCATGGTCCAGGCCGCCATGTCCGTGTCCGTGAGGACCCTGAACGACAACGCTTCCGTGGGATCGTTGGACGTGAAGCTCCGG
>CAMYMP010000424.1 GCA_947259435.1 uncultured Woeseiaceae bacterium | reverse complement strand
GAGCCGCGCGACCACGGCCGGTGGAGTCTTAGAGTTTGTCGAGGAACGCGAGCGGGTCGTGATAACCGGTCGGCATCTCGCCGTTGGTCTTCGTCTCCTCTTCGGGATCCATGTCGACCGAACCGGACCAGTCCTCGGGCGCGCTGACTTCGATGAGCATCAACTCGGGCCAGGCTTCGAAGTCGATCTCGTCGATTGTGCCGTCAAACAGCTGAATCTCGACCGTGCCTTCCTCCTCGTCCGTGGCGACAACCTCGAACAGGGTTCCGTTTGGGCGGCGAAACCATTGACCAATAAGCGGATACTTCGCAGGCATACTATTGCCCCGGTTAAAGAGAAAAAGTCCTTTCTTTAGTTATAGTGGAGTTCGATCAATGCGCAAGCGAGCGTCGGACTATTTGACACAAACGTATCGCCAGTCGCAGATACGATGTCCGTGCCGCAGGCCGCGCCGCTCGAACTTGGTCTGCGGCCGCTCGAGCGGCTTATCGCCGTCGTGCTGACGCCGTTCATCGAGCACGAATCGCCCGCACGCACCCAGCGTCTCGTCGATGTGCTCGGCATAATTTTCCCAGTCGGTCGCAATATGCAGAGTGCCGCCGGCAACGAGCGCATTTGCGCAGAGATCGAGAAATCGTGGCTGCACGATGCGGCGTTTGTGATGACGTTTTTTCGGCCAGGGATCGGGAAAATACAGATTGATGCGCGCGAGAGAGCCGCGCGGAATCATGTGTTCAAGCACTTCGATGGCATCGTGCGCAATCACTCTGAGATTTAAGATGCCGGCTTCGCGGATCCTGATCAGGCAGTGCCCGACGCCAGGCTCATGCACCTCGACGCCGATGAAATCATGATCCGGCATTTCCGCAGCGAGGTCTACGAGCGTGTCGCCGTTGCCAAAACCGATTTCGAAAACGCGCACTGCATCACGACCGAACAGCGCTTTCATATCCAGCGGAGACGGCGCGAATTCGATGCCGTACTTTGGCCACAGTTCCTCGAGTGCGCGCCGCTGCGACGGCGTCAGGCGCCCTGCGCGACGCACGAAGCTGCGTACGGTACGGTGTCGTCCGCCGTCTGACGTGATCTCGTTCATCGCCGTACTCTAGCGGTCCTCCGGGAATGCGATCGGGCTGGCCTGCTCGGGCCGGCGTCCTTCGATGCCTTTGTAGTAGTCGTTGATCACAGTGAGGTCATGGTCGCGGTCGCCGCTCAATGTAAACGCGGGTCCCAGGCCGACGCGGCGGGTGCCATAGTCGATGAAGCCGAGGATGACAGGCACGTCGGCCTCGCGCGCGAGCCGGTAAAAGCCGCTTTTCCAGCCGCGCTTCAGGCTGCGCGTGCCTTCCGGAGCGAGCCCGAAATAGTAGGAATCGTTTTGCCGGAACTCTGCGACGACCTGCTGGATGGCCAACCCGGGCGCGCTCCGATCCAGCGACTGCGCACCGAGTGAACGCAGCAGCACGTTCATCGGGAACCAGAACAGCGAGTGCTTGGCGAAGAAGTGGATCTCGAGGCCGACGGCGATCTTGTAGATCATCGCCCAGACGCCGTCCCAGTTGGACGTATGCGGCGCCGCGATGATGACGGCTTTCGGAACATCGGGAGAGCCGCCCACGGCGGTCCATCCGCCGATACGCAAAAGCAGCTTTGCCAGCGGCTGCAGCATGAACCGTCAGTGGCAAAAACGCGCCGGAATCCTGCAATCGCAGGATTCCGGCTGCCTGGTCAATGTCAGAATCTTAATACGCCCTGCAGCGTGAACTGTCGGCCACGTCCATAAAACGCATAGTTTGATTTGAATCCAAACAAACTTGCGAGCGGCGTATCGCCGCCGAACTGCAGCACGCGCTCGTCGCCGAGGTTTTTACCCAGCGCGGCGATTTCCCATTTACCGTCATCGGGTCCGATGCCGAAACGCAGGTTGTACATCGTATAGGCGTCCTGGACCAGAGCCGGGTCGAACGTCGCCGACGCGTCATACTCGCTCGTGTAGAAGATGTCGAGTAACGCCGTGAACTCCATGTTCGTGAACACCGGGTAGGTGAAGTTGAATGCCAGATTGCCCTGGAAGTCCGAGACCATCTGATTCGAATTTCCGGTATAGCTACACAACTCCGGCGTGCCGTCGCCATTGAAATCGACGTTCGGCGTCTTGCCGAAATAGCATTGACCGTTCTCGAAGTCGGTGAACTCGAAGTCCGTAATCGCGACACCGCCCGTGATCATCAGGTTGTCGGTCGCCGCCCAGCGTCCGTCGATCTCCAGACCGAGAACTTGGGCGGTTGCCGCATTACCGACGTTGAAGCCGAGGCCGCTGTCGAAGATCGAGATCTGCAGGTCGCTGAAGTCGGTAAAGAACGCAGCCGCGTTGATTTCCGCAGCACCACCGGCGATGGTGAACTTGCCACCGAGCTCATAGTTCGTCGCTTCCTCGTCATCAAATTCGAAGGAATCCTCCATCGTCGGAGAAACGCCCCGATTGTTGGCACGAAAGTCGAAGCTGCCGGACTTGAAGCCCTGCGCCCAGGTGAAATACAGCAGCGCATCGTCGGATACGTCCCAGATCGCTTTGACCTCCGGTGAGAACTTCGTCACATCGCGATTGCCGCTGACCGGCAACTCGCCGTACGCGGCTACGGCCGCCTGCGCTTGCGGAACCCCGAGATTCGCGAGCGCAACCAGCTCCTCGGACGTGATCCGGAGTCCCGGTGACCCGTAGACGATGGGTGCCGCAGCCTGCGCGGCCGGCAGCGGGTTACCGTCGAGGCCCAGGATATTCAACGTGCGCGAACCATCGCGATCATCCTGCGTGACGCGACCACCAAGCTGCAGCGTCCAGGTGTCGTTTATGTGCCAGTTGAACTGTGCAAACGCCGACAG
>CAMYMP010000423.1 GCA_947259435.1 uncultured Woeseiaceae bacterium | reverse complement strand
ACAAGGCGCAGCGCGAATAGCCGATCGGCTGCGAGCTTGTCCGGCGGTGATTTGAACACACGAATTGACACATCTGCTTTGCCCGGATGCTTTTCCGCAGATTCGTCGCTCGTGTCAATTTTGATATCGATGTCCGGGTGCTTGATGCGAAAGTCCGGCAGGCGGGGAACGAAGCGTTCACTTGCAAAGAATGGCTGTACGGATATGGAAAGCGTGCTACGCGATGCTACATTTTTGTGCCTTGCCGTGACGTCGTCGAGCTGCATCAGCAATGGACTAACGTCGTCGTACAGCGCTTTTCCCGCAGCCGTTAGTGCCAAAGAGCGGGTGCGGCGCTCAAAAAGCGCCTTGCCAAGTTCATCCTCGAGGCTCTTGATCTGGTGGCTCACCGCTGATGCCGTAACGAAGAGTTTCTCAGCAGCATCACGAAAACTTTCGTGCTCCGCGGCCATGCAGAAGGTGCGCAGACCACGCAGTGACAGATTTCGGCTACTCGTTGGCATGCTTGACAACTGCATGAATCGTGCCAGCTGCAGTTGCGATCTGAGCTGAAGACAGTGTCAGGAACTCGCTGAAGAACATAGGGTTTTCTGCTGCTGCCAAGCGATCGAATATTTGCGCGCACCAGGATCGACCAAATGCAAGAGCCGCTCGCTCCAAATCGGCGCGAATCGCTTATTCAATGATCATGCCAAAGTGTTACAGGTGCATGAAGAACCTGTTCCTGGGCCGCCCTTGTGTCAGTGCACTGCCGCGAATGCGTCGCGAGTAAGGTTTTCGCAGCCGTCAGCCAGGACTCGCACATCATCCTCGATGCGAATGCCGCCGAATGGCCGTAACCAGTCCACGCCCTCCCAGATAACATGGTTCTCCGCCGGCGTGCCCCGCAGATTCTCAAGCAGCATGTCAATGGCATAGAGGCCGGGTTCGATCGTAAGCACCATGTCTTCCTGAAGCACACGCGTCAGCCTCAGGAACGGGTGGCCGCTGGGTGGATCGATTTTCGTGCCCGCTTCGTTTTCCATGAAACCGCCGGCATCGTGCACCTGCACGCCGAGCAGGTGGCCCAAACCATGAGGGAAGAATGCGCTGGTCACACCGGTTTCGAGCAGCGTGTCAGGAGCACCCGTGGCAAGCCCCGTATCGACGAGCACGCCCGCCAACATGCGATGTGCGTCGACGTGAAGTTCGCGGTAGTCGACACCCGCGCGGACCTTGGAAACGATTTCGAGCTGTACCGTATCCATGCGTTCGACCAGTTCAGCGAAACGCACGTCGTTGAAAGAGTAAGTTCGAGTTATGTCGGACGCGTAGCCGTGTACCTGGGCGCCGGCATCGATCAGAAATGAGCGCGTTTCGCCGGGAGGCTGCCGGTCGAGATCGGTATAGTGCAGAATCGCGCCGTGAGCGTTCAGCGCAATGATGTTGCTGTAGGGCAGCTCGTTGTCAGCATGGCTGACTGCCTGGCAGTAGGCCTGATGAATCCCGAACTCGGTCAGCCCATCGCGAAACGCAGCTTCGGCTGCAACATGGCCGCGGGCGCCGCGGCGCGACGCGAGCCGCATACACGCAACTTCGTAGTCGGTCTTCACGCCGCGCGCGAAATGCAGGCTATTGACCGCCGATGTCGGGTTGATGCGTTCGATGTCGAACGCGTGCGCCGGGTCGTCGATCTCGCCGATCAGAATGCACTTAGCCCGATCGTCAGGTAGATGTTCGGCGACTTCCTCGATCGAATGCACAATGCGAATGTCGAACGAATCGGCCCAGTAGCCGTCAGGCTGCCCGGGTACCGGGTGCCAGTAATCGTGCGGCAGATAGTAAATTAAACGTGGTGTTTCTCCGGGCGTGTGCACGATATAGGACAACGGCAGATTGGTGAGCGGTACCCAGCCCAGAAAATGCGCGTTCGGTTTGAACGGATACTGAAAGTCGTCGAGGAACGCTACCTTCGGGCTTCCTGAGAATATAACGGCATGAGATGCACCCGAGCTCCCGAGCGCATTGTCATGGCGCGCACGAATTTCCCCAACATGTGCCGGATACAGGATTCCGAGACTCGAGTTCTTGTCGGAATAGTCGTCGCTCATGCACGGCATGATACCGTGTTTCAATCGACCGGCAATCTAGGCATTATGGGCGCCCTTACCCAGGAACCGTATGATCATGAAGACACGGCGAGCATGGTGGATAGGCCTTGCGTTGACAATCACTGGAGGCACGGCGGTGGCGGAAGCGGAACCCGGTTATGACCGCAACACAGGCAAGCCCTTCGCGTCAAGATCCGAAGTCATCGCGCCGCATGGTATGGCCGCGACCAGCCAGCCGCTGGCCACGCAAATAGCCCTGGACGTTCTCAAAGCGGGCGGGCACGCCGTCGACGCAGCGATCGCCGCCAACGCGGCGCTTGGCTTGATGGAGCCGACCGGTAACGGCATCGGCGGCGATCTGTTCGCGATTGTCTGGGACGCAGACAAGCAGGAACTCGTCGGGCTCAACGCATCCGGCCGGGCACCGGCGCTGATGACGCTCGGGTATTTCCGGGAGCGCGGCATCGACGTAATTCCGCCGTACGGGCCGCTGCCCGTGAGTGTGCCAGGTGCCGTGGATGGCTGGTTCGAGCTGCACGGGCGATTCGGGCGTTTGTCGATGCAGGAGGTTCTTGCGCCGACGATCGCTTATGCCCGGGATGGCTTTCCCGTTTCGGAAGTCATCGCAGCCGCGCTGGTACGTGGGGCGAATAATCTTCGCGAGTATCCGGGCTTTGCTGATACGTATATGCCGAATGGCCGTACGCCTGCAAAGGGCGAGCTGTTCAGGAACCCGCGTCTCGCCAACACGCTCGAAGCGATCGCCGAGGGCGGGCGCGATGAGTTCTACAAGG
>CAMYMP010000422.1 GCA_947259435.1 uncultured Woeseiaceae bacterium | reverse complement strand
TTCCCATGCCGCGCGCCGTCTCGGAAAGAACGGTGCCCTCACCCGATCGCTACAACACAGGCGTTAAATCTTTCCGCTGGTGTTTCAAACTCCAGGGTTTTACGTGGCCGTTCGTTTAGCTGACGTGCCACTTTATTCAGATGCGCCTGCGAGTACACCGACAAGTCGGTTAAGGTCTTCCCCGGGCTGGTGAGATGTGCATGGCCGATAAAGGTGCGACATGGACGGATATTACGATCTTGGCGGGCATTCCTATCCGGTGACAACCGGGTCTCGCGAGGCGCAGACCTGGTTCGACAGGGGGCTGATCTGGACCTACGGATACAATCACGAGGAAGCGGTCGCTTGTTTCCGGAAGGCGATCGAAGCCGATCCGAACTGCGCCATGGCGCATTGGGGCCTGGGTTACGCGGCCGGGCCGAACTACAATATGCCGTGGCATCTCTTCGACGAGGCACACCGGGCCGACGCGCTGGCGACGGGATTCGCGTCCGCGAAGGCGGCTTTGGAACAGGTCGATGGGGTGGCGGACTGGGAAGCGGCTTTGCTGCGGGCCCTTCCCGCGCGCTATCCGCAGACCGAGCCCATCGAGGACATGTCGCCATGGAACGACGATTTCGCCGACGCGATGCGGGCGGTGTTCAGGGCGCATGGGAACAGCCTAGAAGTGCGGACCATATTTGCCGAGGCGCTCTTGAACCGGACGCCCTGGAAGATGTGGGATCTGAAGACCGGGAAACCGGCCGAAGGTGCTTCGACCGAAGAGGCGCGGAACGTCCTCGAGCAAGCCTTGGAGAACGATCCGGCAGCGAGTGTCCTGACAGCGCATCCCCGGCTTGACAGCCGAGCTGTAGGAATAGTCGGCACTGCCCTCGGCCCAATGTTGATCAGCTCGCGGCCCATCCTGCGCTCCGACGATTCGGGACCGATCGCCGGTGCGCTCATCATGGGGCAGTTCATGAACGAGGCACGTATGGCGCGCCTCGCGGAGCGGACCGAGGTCGATCTGCACTGGCATTCGATCGACAGCTTTGCGGCTTCTCACGACATGGATCCGCTCGAGATTGCGAGTCACGGCATTTACCTCGACACGTCGGGCTTGAGCGTCTCCGGATTCATGATGTTATCGGACCTTTTTGGCGAGCCTCTGCTGGTGCTCGACGCCGATACGCCGCGACGGATATCCGCTTTGGGTGATCAGACCGTGAATGCTGCGATGCTGTTTCTTATTGTCACCGGCATCTTTGTCACGATCGTCATCTGGTATCTGCTGCGCGGATCGATACTTATGCCGATAAACAGGCTGGTGCGCCACATCAAGAAAATCCGCGAAAGCGGAGACTTGTCGCACCGTCTCACGCTCGGGAGTGGCGACGAAATAGGAGCGCTTGCGACAGAATTCGGGGATCTTACCTCCGAAGTTCACGAAGCACGAAAAGCATTGCTGTATCAGTCATTCAAGGCTGGCAAAGCGGATACAGCGACCGAGGTGCTGCACAACATTCGCAATGCGATGACGCCGATGATAAACGGTCTCGAACGACTCGCGAAATCCTTCACAATTGCTGATGAGCTTCGTGTCGACGAAGCAACCGGTCAACTGTCGAACCCGGATTGCCCGCCCGAACGCGCCGGGAAGTTCATCGAATATATCGACGCGTCATTTGCGCGCATAAAAGCGGCGAATAAAGAGGCGCGGGACGATATGAAAATCATCCGTTCACAGGCTGGCCAGATCGAAGCTATTCTCGCCGACCAGGAGAAGTTCGCAAACGTAGCACCCGTTGAAGAGAACATTATCGTCAACGAAGTCGTTGGCGAAGCTGCACACGTCATTCCGAAAGAGGCGCGCGAAACTGTCGAGGTCGAGGTCGATCAGGATTTGGCACGCTTTCGGGTGCGTGCGCACCGCATCGGGCTGCTGCAGGTCCTTGGCAACCTGATCCTCAACGCCTACGAATCCATCGAGCGGTGCAAGAATCACAAAGGCCACATAGCCCTGTGGGCTACCGATACGCTGATCGACGACAAGCCCATGGTACGCCTGACCGTTCGTGACAACGGAACGGGTTTCGAAAAGGACATGAGCCAGCGCCTGTTCCAACGCGGATACACATCCAAATCCGGGGGTAGTACGACCGGCCTGGGCCTGCACTGGTGCGCCAACGCGGTTGCCGGCATGGGCGGCAGAATATCCGCCGAAAGCCGCGGCGCGGGCCAGGGAGCCGAATTTCATGTGTTGCTGCCGGCAGCGCAGGGAGGTTGACTATGAGCAGCGATGACGAACACGAGCAAATTCGCGTGCTGATAGCGGATGATGACGAACACATACTCGAAGCCTATCGCGAGGCATTTTCCGAGCCGGAGACAACGCGCGAAATGCAGGTTCTCGACGCGCTTGAAGCCGAGTTATTCGATCCCGACGCTGACATCAAAGAGGAGCCCCATTTCGAAGTCGTTGCCTGCAGTCAGGGAGATGATGCGATCTCTTTGGCGAGGCAGGCCGCTGAGGGAGGCGAGCCCTTCGATGTTGTCATTCTCGATGTCCGGATGCCGCCGGGGATTGATGGCGTCGAGGCTGGCAGCAAGATTCGCGAGCTTGATCCCGATGTCCCGATCGTCTTCGTGACAGGTTTCTCGGACGTGCCGCTGGAGGAATTGCGGCGCCGTGTGCCGCCGCCAATGAAACTGCATTACTTCAACAAGCCTTTGTCCTTTACTCAGCTCGCGCAGGACGTCGCGTCGATGGTGAGTTCTAACTGAGCGTTCACTATGAAAAATACTTACGACACCGCGACAAACCGAATTCTCGTTGTCGATGACGATGCGATGATCATTGCCGAGTATTTGCGCTGCCTCGGTGAGGGCTACGAGCCCGACAGCGCCGTGAC
>CAMYMP010000421.1 GCA_947259435.1 uncultured Woeseiaceae bacterium | reverse complement strand
CGACTGCGGGAACTGGAACAGCGGCAACATGTGGTAGTCCGCAGCCATCAACTCGAGTGACTCGAGAATGAGCTCGACACGCCTGGCCTCATCGACCGTGTTGTCGGCCTCGAGCAGGTTCGCGGAAGCTGCCTCGTTGCACCAACCACCCGAGTTCTGGCCGACGTAGTCGTTGGCCTCGGTCGGGATCTGATCGCACGTGAACGACGAGGTCAGGTACGACGGGTCCGGCGGAGCGGTCGAGATGTACATGGCCATGTCGTAGTCGAGGGCTGGCAGACGCTGCTGGAAGTAGCACGCCGCATCACAGTTGTCGGGAACGACCTTGAAACCGAGGTCAGCCAACAGCGGGATGAGGTAGGCCTGCATGCTCTCACGGCGGGTGTTGCCGGTGTTGATGATCCAGCGCACTTCGGGGACTTCGCCAGCCGGGTTGACCCAGAAGCCATCGCCGCCCTTGGTCCAGCCGTTCTCCTCGAGCAGCGCAGCCGCGCCATCGGGGTCGTAGGTATCCGCGAACGGCGCAGTTGCGTTGTCCGGGCAATACGGTCCCGGGGTGATCGGGCCGCAGTTCAACAGCTCGGCGGTCTCGCCACCGATCGGCACGTAGATCTGCTGGAACGCAGACTCGCGGTCGATCGACCTGGCGAACGCCTCGCGGTAGATCGGATCCGCGAACGGGCCGATGTGCTGCGGGTCGTCGGACTGCTGGAAGTAGAAGCCCTCGTAGTTGGCGCCGAACTTCAGGTCGAGGCCAACGTTCGCATCGTCGGCCACGGCGGCGAAGCCGGGGTCGTACTGCGGGCTGATGAAGTCGACCTCGCCGGAAGCGATGGCCGCCTTCTCCGTGTCCTGGTCAGCGAATGGCACCATGACGATCTGGCTCGTCGCGGGAGGGTCACCCCAGTAGTTCTCGTTGGCGACGAGAATCGACTGGCCGGCCGACCATTCCTGGAACTTGAAGGCGCGACCGGAATCCGGCGGAGTGTCTTCGAAGTCGAGCGACACGTCGTTGCAGTCGGCGTGGCGATCAGCCTTCAGGATCGGGTTGAACAGCGTCTTGTAAGGCGCGTACACCGTGCTGAAGTACATGATCGCCTGCTTGTCAGACGAGCCTTCTTCGATACCGATCATCCGCGTTGCGACCGCCTGCGGGCACACCACGGAAACATGAACGCCCTGCTCACCGTGCGTGATTGCCAGCGATTCCGCAAATGCCACCGCCGCATGTTTCGTTGCTGAATAGGCGGCATCTCCGATCTGGCTCAGCAGCCCGGCGGCAGAGGCAACATTGATCAGGTAGCCGCCGCCCCTTGCGATCATGCGCGGCACAAGCGCCCTGGCCGCATAGACATGTGCCATCACGTTGACACGCCAGCAGGATTCCCAGCGGTCGTTCGTCGTGATGATCCCGCCATCTCTCGACGCAGCGCCGGCCCGGCCGTCGCCATAGCCGACGCCCGCATTCGATACAAACAGGTCGACGGGCCCGATATCTTCTTCGACCACTTCGACCAGTTCATCGACGCGTTTTTCGTCGCCGACGTCGACGACGAAGGCCCGGCCGCCGATTTCGCCTGCGACCTTCTCGGCCGCAGATGCATCCAGATCGACGACCACGACACTGATGCCTTCTTTTGCCAGCCGCCTGCAGAGCGCGCGACCGATACCGTGGCCGCCTCCCGTAACGATCGCTGTATTGATATCGGGCAACATCGTCCTGCCTATTTCCAGACACGCAGCAATTCGGCGCTACCCTTCGGCGCATCCGATTCTTCATTTGTCAGCGCGTACAGCGCGCCATCGGGACCCTGCCGAAGTTCGCGAATTCGTTGTTGACGATCAACAAGCAGTCGTTCCTCGCCGACAACGCGATCACCATCGAGTACGAGTCTGCTGATGTGTTGACCGGATAACGCTGTCACGAAAACATTCCCTCGCCATTTCGGGAACATGTCACCGGTATAAAACAGAAGACCCGACGGAGCGATCGACGGGCGCCAGAAATAACGCGGTTGCTGCATGCCATCCTGCATGGTTTTGCCCTCACCAACCGGCTCGCCGCTATACTGCGTGCCATAGGAATTGACCTGCCAGCCATAGTTTGCGCCGGCACGGATGACGTTGAGTTCATCCCCTCCACGCGGTCCATGCTCGGTAATCCAGATGTCGCCGGTCTGCGGATGCGTCGCGAATCCGGAAATATCGCGATGACCATAACTCAGGATCGCGGAAGAAATACTCTCGTCGGCACTCCACGGATTATCCCGCGGCATGGATCCATCCGGATGTATGCGCAACAGCTTGCCGGCAAATACGCCCAGATCCTGCGCGTCTTCGTCAGGCGTAACCGATGTTCCGGATACCAGTAACATGCCATCCGGCGCAAAATGCAGCTCCTGCCAGGCGAACCCGTCAACGATGACCTCGACATCTGCGATGCGCAGTCCGGCGCGATCCAGTTGGCCACGAGCGACCCGCGGGACGTTGGGAGACTCGGGACTACCGGATTTCGCCGTGTAGGAAAAATATACAAGTTTGTTGTTGGCGAAGCCGGGATCAAGCGCCACATCGAAAAGTCCTGCCCAGCCCTCGTGCGAGGTTTCCGGCAGGCCGGCCAGCGGCTCGGACAATTGCCCGTCTTTATCCAGGATCCGCATGGTGCCGGTGTATTCGGTGATCAGAATCTCACCGTTCGGCAGAAACGCGAGGGCCCACGGAGCGCTTAGACCTTCGACTATCGAATCGACGCGGTAATTCGATGCCGGCGCGGCGGGGGCCCGCGTCTGACCCTGAAATGCCGGCAGCGACGGGATTCGATCGAGCTTCAGCGTCGGTGGATTTTCAGCATCATCCTGTGCGGACACCGGCGCTGCAAGAACGCAGCAAACTG
>CAMYMP010000420.1 GCA_947259435.1 uncultured Woeseiaceae bacterium | reverse complement strand
GCCACCGTAAACCCGTTTCGGATTTTAGCCGCATGCCATCTTGATCCCGTGCGGCGCACCGGGAAATTTCATGTCCTGTACGTTGCGTCCCGGCACGTTCTTGAGCGTGACGCTGCGACCGCCAATAAGATTCGCGGAGCCGGGCAGTACCTGCATTGCCGTAACGCCGCCGGCGAGCGCCGTCACGAAGCCGGGATCGTGCGGCCAGACGCTGTGTTCCGCCCAGACCTCGGCCGTCACGGGTGCGGTCGCTTCGTTGCCGTCCGAATGTGACGCCGTGCCCGGCGAAGCGTATACGCCGAGATGCGAGTGCAAATCGATGATTCCGGGCGTGATCCAGCGACCGCTGGCATCGACAACCGTCGCACCCTCACTGCTCAGGCCTTCCCCAACCGCCACGACTTTGCCATCACTCAGCAGTACATCGGCGTTATCGAGTCGAGTGCCGGTGCCCGTCAATACCGTGGCACCCGTCAGCAGCGTCATTTCGCTCGGCAACGGCTCGTAGCGGCTCGCGTACGCCTTTGTTGCATCGTCCCGCTTGCCTGCATCGCAAGCACCGGTTAGCAGTGCAGCTGTCGCAATTGCGACGACCAAATATTTCACGGATTTCCCCTCTCTGCGCATCGCGGCCGGCATCGCGTACTTTATTGGTTGTTTGAGCCGCGGCCTCCATCTTACTACGGCACGCGGTGACTTTGAGAGCGTCCTGAGGCATGCTCGGGAAAACAATAAGGAGACTGCCATGAGGCCGCGCCGGAACCTGATCACCATCGCCCTTGCTCTAGTCTTGTGTACGCCTGGTGCCTTCGCCGACATCCAGATCATTCATGCCGGCCAGCTGCTGGCCGTCCCGGGTAGCGCAGTCACGTCGAATCAGACCATCGTTGTCGACGGCGACCGCATCGTCGAGGTCAGGGACGGCTTTGCCGACGCAGCGGAATTCGAAGGCGAGGTCACCGTGCTCGATCTGCGCGAGCACTTCGTCCTGCCCGGACTCATGGACATGCACGTGCATCTGCAAGGCGAGATGGGGCCGGACAACGACAAGGACGAGCTCAAGATGCCACCCGAGCTGATGCAGATGCGAAGCCTGATGTTTGCGATGCGTACATTGAAGGCCGGCTTTACGACCGTGCGCGACACGGGCTCGTCACCGCAGGAGATGTACGCGCTGCGCGACAGCATCAACAACGGCTGGGTCGACGGCCCGCGCATCATCGCGGCGGGTGGCGTTGGCATCACGGGAGGACACGCCGACATCAGCGGTGTGAAGCCCGAGCTCATGGAGATGTTCACCTCGGATAATGTGTGTGACGGGCCCTACGACTGCCGGCGCGCCGCGCGCAATGTCATCAAATACGGCGCTGACCTGATCAAGATCACGTCGACGGGCGGCGTCATGACGCAGCGCGCTACCGGGACGGAACAGCAGATGGAAGCGGACGAACTTGAGGAGATCGTGCGTGCCGCGGCGCGCATGGGTCGCAAAGTCGCTGCGCACGCGCACGGGGAAGACGGCATCATCGCGGCGCTCGAGGCCGGCGTGGCGAGCATCGAACATGGTTCTTATACCGGTCCCGAAGCCATCAAGGTATTCAGGAGGACCGGCGCGTATCTCGTGCCGACGCTGCTCGCGGGTGACACCGTCGTGCAGGCCGCGCAGGAATCCGACTACATGGCCGACACGGTCAAGGTCAAAGCCTTGCGCGTCGGCGGCGACATGAAGGGGAATTTCGCGAAGGCACACAAAGCCGGCGTCAAGGTCGCGTTCGGCACCGACAGCGGCGTCTCCAAGCACGGCACGAATGCAGAGGAAGCCGTGCTCATGGTCGAGGCGGGCATGGCGGAAATGGATGTCATCACATCGGCGACGGTCAATGCCGCAGATCTCATCGATATGTCCGACTCGCTCGGCACGATTGAGGCAGGGAAGTTCGCGGACATCATCGCCGTTGACGGATCACCGCTGGACGATATTGCCGAGCTGCTCGACGTAGACTTCGTCATGCGCAGTGGCAAGGTCTACAAGCACTGACGCCGCGGCACGCCGGCGATCAGATTTGCACGACGCGGCCGGGATTGAGCAGGTTTTTCGGGTCGAGGTTCTTTTTCAGGACCCGCATCAGATCGATCTCCGCCGGCGTGCGGCTGTGCGGCAGCCAGCGCAACTTGTCTGTGCCAATGCCATGTTCGGCAGAGACGGAGCCCCCGATGGCGGCAAGCGGTGCGTAGACGCACTCGTCACTGGCCTGATGAAACTCGCCACCCTGGTTGGGCGCGACGAAGAAATGCAGGTTGCCGTCTGCGACGTGACCGATCGTGTAGCACTGTCCGTCGGACCAGCGTTTCGTTACGTTCGCCTTTACCTTCGCCACGTAAGACTCCATTTCGCGTATCGGCAGGCTCACGTCATAGAGGTAGACAGGCTCGGGCTCAAGTATGGCATCGAACTCTTCGCGAATATTCCAGATGTCCCTGTTCTCGGCTTTTGACTTGGGTATGACGGCATCGACGACCAGTTCGTCGGTCAGCGCTTTTTCGAGCACGCTCTCGAAGCGCGCCGCATCGGCATCGGGGTCAGTACCTTCGGCCTCGAATACGACATAGAAGGCATAGTCAGGCGGCAGCGGCGCACGATGCCCGCCTTCACGCGTGACCGCGTGGTAATAGTCGCCCCACATGATTTCGAACGCGCTCAGCGAGTCGGCGAGCTGCTGCTGCAATCGCAACAGGAATTCGGAGACGCTGGCAAAGTCCCGCATCGCCACGAGTGCACTGTTCTGGCTCGCCGGCTGCGGGAACAGTCGCAACACGGCCTGTGTGACGACGCCCAGCGTGCCTTCTGTACCGATGAACAACTGCTTGTGGTCATAACCGGCGTTGTTATTCATCAT
>CAMYMP010000419.1 GCA_947259435.1 uncultured Woeseiaceae bacterium | reverse complement strand
CCGTTAGACGCCATTCTTGTCAGTCACCGTCGAATCTGTTTTGACGTGCGTTCCACCGACGTCTATTACGAGAACTTTCAAACTCAGGATATCGAGCGGTTAAATGTCACGACAATTCAGGCAGAGTATTCAATCTTTCTCCTGCACCGTTTGGCGAAATTCCGGAGGCGTTCTATCGATTTTCGGCAGCAAGGCGAAGACCAGGACCAGGGTCGCCGCGACCATGTATACGGGCCCGAACAGCCAGAACACCAGCGGCACGAGATAGTAGTAGGCGCGAACGCCCGCTCGGAACTAATCACTGCCTCGATTCAACTGACTGGCAACCATAATTGGTGAGAAAAGTTTCCGGCTATCATCCTGCCGGATCGATACCATGTAGCCGACGTGGTTGTTTATCCGGATTGAATTCGTGAAGCTGAAGAAGGCATAAAACAGCAGCAGGAGGATTGCCAGTAATTTGACCAACCAAAGTTCCGGCGCCAGCGTTCCGAATATGTTCAGAAAATGCCAGGTCGCCTGCAACGACTGTGCCTGACCGGTCAGCGTCAGCGCACCGACCATGAGGAGTATGGCCGTTGACGCCAGGAAAGAGGCGGCCATTGTCGAATTTCGGAGCGTCTGTATGGCCAGGATGGCGTCAGCGTGATCTGCCATAACGGTTTGCACCCATGCGTTACGCGCGAGGGTCGCTGCGTTGGACAACACAGCCAGTGAATCGCGGCGAGACACTGCTCGAAGGTGTATCTGATAGCCAACGAGCAAGAACGCGACGAGAAACACGGCAATCAAGTCGTTCGTATAGTTCAGGAGTTCAATTCGATCCATGTTAGCTTCATCCGCGCAGGCATTTTTTACCGACTACTGATCGCCAACTTACTTCAGCGGGGTGGGTTAAGCAAAACACCAGCTGTACGCCCTCGTAAGGTCAATCGAGATGGAATCGGTGTAGTAGGCGATGAATCAACGGCGCAACTGCCACTCGTTGCCAGATTTTCCTTGCCAATGAGCTAATTTACTGCACTAATCAGTTGGTATGACTACGCGACCCGAATCATATGAACTAACAAATGCCGTTCATAGATTCATGCAACTCGAATCTGCGGGAGGCATCCTCCTGCTGGTTGCCGCTGTACTCGCAATGCTGATCGCAAATTCACCCCTTTCCGGCACGTTTGACGCTCTGTTAAGTACGACAGTAGCAGTTCAAGTCGGCACGCTGGCAATCAACAAACCTCTTCTTCTATGGATCAATGACGGGTTGATGGCTGTCTTCTTTTTCTTGATTGGTCTTGAAATCAAACGCGAATTGACGGAAGGCGAGCTGTCGTCCGTGTCACAAATTTTCCTTCCTGGCATGGGTGCGCTTGGTGTGATGATCGTCCCCGCCTCGATCTACGCCTGGTTTAATTGGGGTGACGAAGTTGCTCTGGATGGTTGGGCAATTCCCGTCGCTACCGACATCGCTTTCGCACTGGCGTTGCTGAGTGTTTTCGGCTCTCGAGTGCCGGCCTCCCTCAAAGTATTTTTGCTAACGCTGGCGATATTCGATGACTTGGCAGCTATTGTAATTATTGCAGTGTTCTATTCGGGGGACCTGTCACTAAGCGCACTGATGATCGGAGCGTTTTCCCTCATTCTAGCCGTCGCCATGAATAGGCTAGGCGTGACGCGCACTTCGAGCTACATATTAATAGGTGTCGTTTTGTGGATAGCCGTCTTGAAATCCGGTGTGCACGCGACGCTAGCAGGGGTGCTTATCGCATTCTGTGTACCGATGCGAGACGCTCAAGGGAGATCGCCTTTGCGCGAACTCGAACACGATCTGCATGGCCCAGTAGCGTTTGCGATTCTGCCGATCTTCGCCTTTGGGAATGCTGGCTTGTCACTATCAGGAATGTCGCTCAATGACCTGGTGCATCCCGTGACGATCGGCATTATGTCAGGGCTGGTGTTCGGTAAACCGATCGGAATACTGCTCTTTGTCGGTCTTGCCGTTGTTGCAGGGGTCGCTCAGTTGCCCAAGCACGTTAGCTGGCCTCAGCTTCTCGGTGTCGCGTTCGCCTGCGGCATCGGCTTTACGATGAGCCTCTTTATTGCGGGCTTGGCATTTGAACACGGGAGCGGTGACTACTTCAGTGCCGACCGCCTCGGTATTGTGGCGGGTTCGGTCTTGTCTGCTATTGCTGGCTTCGTGCTACTGCAACTCAGTTTGCCCAAGGCTGCGCCAACCAGTTGAAACGACCGCGATCGCTCAACACCTGCCCTTCAGGACTCTATTATCCGAACGTGCGCCTTTGGGCATCGATGGCTGCGGCGACTACAAGAGACCCGGCACAAGACCGGGTTTTCGGTTTTTTGGTAGCTGGGGCAGCATTGGGTGCTTTGCACGGTCTTGGCGACTGTGCGCCGTCAGCGATAGTTGGACAAACAGGCTGTTTGAATAAGAGCAACTTTTGACTCATCGTTATCCGTGAGAGCAATGATAATGACGAAGAAAAAAGACAGTGCCGAAAAGGGCGCACATCGTGCGTCTGTCGGCGAGCAAGCTCGCCTCGGATCGAACCTGTGACCCATGCCTTCGGAGGGTAGGCGTCAGTCCTTTTGCCTATGGTGACGCAGAGCCTCTTCCAATAGCTCGATGACGGCGCGATCCTTCGGCCGATCTGTCGCTTTCTTTTGCCGAATCAGCTCCTCCAGATCGAGAACACGAAACCTCCCGATCGTCATAGCGACTTCCGAAGAAAGATGCACCAGATCTTCGTATCGATCTTTGTCACCAATAAATCCGAGCACATCCAACGGCCCTGCTCGAGTCAGGAGCAGTAGGTGCCCGCCCGCCAGGATATCTTCCTTGGTAGGCTTGATCGTAGATTGATGCTCTCGATAGTGGGCATCA
>CAMYMP010000418.1 GCA_947259435.1 uncultured Woeseiaceae bacterium | reverse complement strand
TAAGAGCAACATCAAACGCTTAGCGTTCTGAAAATCCGCGTGTCGGTGGTTCGATTGACTCGAACCGGTCAAAACCGGTTCTCGCCCTGCGGGCAGCTTCGCTGTCCTGATTCGCTGCGCGAATCGGTCTGCCCCTGGCCACCACCTCAATAAGAGCCTTGGCCTTCAGGTTCCGGCGGCCTCGCCCATCAGGGCAGGCATTGCGGGACCTCGGCTGTCGTTCAGTTACCGCAAGACCACCAACCCGAGCCTTTTACTCTCCCTTTAGAATCGGCCGCACCAATGTGGGTTGCGTGATCCTTGTTCCAGTATCTGGATGCACAGAGGTCAGGAATTTCCGGATGTCTGTTGACACCTATTGGGAGTTTCACCAGTTAGCAAGAAATCAAATGCTCGAAGGCCTGCGTCTTTCGTCAATGACTTTGTGGGGTTCTTCGTAGCCATTTCGCTCTTAGAATAGGTATGTATTACGTAAATAAACTGAATAAATAAGATCGCAAACATTGACAGGACTCGAATCGTATTCATAGCAGCGATTCTATGCGATTCGATATACGGCGGAGGCAACGCAGCACCCACCGTCCAATCGCCTTCGGCGATTAGTCCATCTCTGGTCACCCCTTCCTTCTGCGGTTCAGGGTTTCGTTAGGTGTCAGTCGCTGAGCGCCGCTCGCGCAGCGAAATACGCTCGCCGATACCGCGACGAGGTTCGGTCGATGTCGTAGGCTCGCGTGAATTGTTCGAACGCCTCGTCGAGACGACCCGCCAGTTGCAGCGTCCGTCCATAGGAGTACGCGGCGCTGGCGCTGTCGGGATGTTCGGTGATGCGGGTTATGCCGATGTGCAGGGCCTCGTCCAGGTGTGCCTGTGCCAGTTCTTCATTCCGTGCAAGCCGATAGCTTCGGACCAGCGACTGGTTGACGGACGCACGCCACGGTTCCTCGGCGTACTTGTCGAGATCGATGCGGATCGCCTTTGCAATCGTTTCCTCGTAGAGGTCCTGCTTGTCGATGTCGCGGTAGCAGGCCGCCGATTTACGCAGGATGTAGACGCGCTCAGGCTCCTTCTTCAACAGCATCTGATAAAGCTCGAGCGCAATATCGCAACGATCGTAGCGCTCATACCGGCCCGCAAACTTTTCGATACCGTTCTCGATGCGATTGTCGACTCGCATCTTGTTGGCCGGTACCGAGTAGAAACCCACGGTGGTCGCACCTGCGACACCGAGAATCGCAACGGCAAGTACGATGACCTGCTGGCCGAAGAGCAAAGAGTGATTGCGGTTCCAGTTTTTGCCGTCCGGCATCAGCTCGTGCCGGGTGACGAACTGGTAATTCAATGCGGTAGTTGCCAGCGCGAATGCAATGAGCAATTCAGCAACTTCCGCCTCATTGAAGCTCAGCGGTTTGAGTTCGAAGAATGCCGCAAGCGTAAAGAACGGCCAGAGTATCAAAGGGGGTGCCGCAACACCGACTCGGTCGAACCACAGCGCTACTCGCCATCCGATCTTCTGCAATAGCGGGTACAACAGGCCATAACCCACGAGCGCTAGCGAGACCACAATGCTGATCAGATCCTTCAGAAGCGTCTTGTGCGGCCCGGTAAACAGGTTGTGGACGTTCGCCTCACCCTGCAGGTTGCGGGACTTCAGGAACTCCGGTGTCTCGAAGCCGAAGATCCGCTGGCCCCACGATATTTCCTCGAGAAACACGTAGCTGCAGGCAAGGGCCAGTAGTGCGAAAAACCAGCGATAATGCGTTGACCGTAGAGCGACAGTAACTGCAAGTACGGCTGCGGCCAGGAACGAATACGTCTGCGTCCACTCACCGACCAGGTCCTCGTAAGTCGCAAAGATGTAGGCCAAAGGAAAGCAAAAAGCCATCAGCGTATAGGCGCCGATGACGATGGCCAGGATGGCCAGGATTACTGTTTTATGCAGGTTGTTTCGCAAAGCGCTGTATCCAGACGTGCCCAATACGCCCCCAAAAATACGCTTGCCCATCAGCAAAAGCGTGCGCTGGCTCACAGTTATCTTTCGTGAACCCTCGTTTGATGATACTAATGGTCGGTCAGTCGCGCTCGGGCCCGCGATCCTCAATATGATGCACGAAGGCAACAAAATTCATTCGTCGTTCACGGCGCTTGTCCGGCCGCACCTGGAGCGGTTGTACCGGCTTGCTTACCGTTTGACGCAGCATCGCGAGGATGCGCAGGATCTGGTGCAGGACGTCCTGCTAAAGCTGCACCCGCAGGCGGACAAGATAGCTGATATCGACTCCGTGACAAGCTGGCTCAACCGCGTCCTGTACAACCAGTTCATCGACAACCAGCGGCGTTACCTGCGGCGCCGGATGCGCATAGTCGAACACAGAGACTATTCGGCGAATCCGGATATCGCGCAGGCGGAGCAGGCCTCGACCGAGGAACTGGTCGAGAGCGAATTCACCATAACGCGGGTGCAGGCCGCGCTCGAACAGCTTAGCGATGACCACCGGCTGATCATCAACCTGCACGATGTCGAGGGCTACACGATTACGGAAATCGCTGAAATTACTGGGATTCCACACGGTACGCTCAAGTCGCGGCGGCACCGTGCCCGCGAGCGGCTACAACTTTTGCTCGACGACGGACCCGCAAGCGCCGTTTCTGCGTCTGAAGACAATAGAGGCGAGGAAAATGATGCACTGCGATCAGTTCCGGAAAAACTTGGATCCATTTCTTGATGGCTTTCACCCGCAAGCAGGCGCTGCGCCGCACGCTACAGGCCATGCCGGTGCCGCCGCCCGAAGACGGATTCCTCGACGCCGTCGTGGAGGAGACGCTCATCAATACGCACCGCAACGAAACCCGATTCCGCGCGACAGCCGGTATTGGCGCGGCCATTGCGGCCGGTGTCGTGGCATGGCTGGTCCTGGTATTGCCGGCCGAGCTACCGACGCAGCCTGAAGCCGCGCTCGAGACGGTCACGATCACGATGAACGTCGAGAAGACCTTCCGGCTGACGTTCGATTCGAAGCACGAACTGCAGGCAGCTGCGATCTCGGTGGACCTGCCCGAAGGTGTGGAAATCGTCGGTTACGAAGGTCGCGATTCGGTCCGCTGGCGAACGACCGTCAAGGCGGGAACGAACATTCTCGAGCTTCCGATCATCGTTCGCTCCGGCAACGGCGGCGCGGTGTTCGCGCGGCTCGAGCATCAGGGTAAAGAGAAGACATTCGAATTTGCCGTCAAGGTTATCTGACGTCAAAGGCGCATGGGAATGCAACACAGGAGTAGTAAACGATGAAAGGAAAGATCAGCTCATTCTTGTCGGCTCTGGCTTTGGCGATAGCCTTGGCAATGGCACCGCTGACTGCGGTGTTGGCTGACGATTCAGACGATCTGGATGTCGATTCGTTCGATGTACTCGATGATTCGGACAGCGAGGATGGCAGCATCCTCGAGCTCGATGACTCCGAGGACAGCGACAGCGAAGACGTTGACAGTGAAGATGTCGACAGTGAGGACTCCGACAGTGAAGACTCGGACAGCGAGGATTTCGACAGTGAGGACTCCGACGGCGAACTCGACGATTCCGATTCGGAGGACGATTCCGAAGAGGATTCCGACGAGATGCCTAGCGACGGCGCCTGATCAGTCAGTGGCAAACCACTGACGCGAAGGTACGGCCTTTCCCGGACACCCCGGGAAAGGCCTTTTTTTCGTGATGGGTGTCACTGTTAATCCGGGCGCACCCATCTATGTTGTTGTTTGAATAATGGATTTCATCAAGAGACGAGCGGACTTCCACATGGGCATTCGATTTTCCGGGCTGGCACTGTGCAGTCTAATTCTCGGTGCCACGCTGTTGGCACCTTCACTCGCGACGGCCGACAGCGTCGCCGCGCAGGCGGCTTTCGAGCAGGCCAATGTGGCTTTCAGGAACAGCGACTACGCCGGCGCACTGGCGGGCTACAACGAGGCTATGGCGAACGGGAAGGACAGTTCCCGGCTGTTCTACAACATGGGTCTTGCACACTATCGTCTCGACCAGTATTCGCAGGCGCGGTGGGCTTTCACCGAAGCGGCGAAGGACGACGGCATGGCTGCACTCGCGCACTATCAGCTCGGCGTGTTAGCCAATCGCGAAGGCGACAAACAATCGGCCGAAAAGTGGTTCAAGCGCTCGCGTGCCAACGCCGATAGCCCCAAGCTGCGGCTTTTGTCTGTTCGCGCGCTCGAGACGATCGGCGCGTCACAGCCGCGTTTCGAGTCGTCTTTCTCTGTCGGTTTCGGTCATGACAGTAACGCTTTTCGTGCACCGAGCGAGCCTTACACCGATCTGTCACAGGACCCGCCTGTGGCCGTCGTTCCTGTCGAACGGTCCGGCAGCTTCGTGCCGATCCGGATCAGGGCCACGTATTTCAATCCTGTCTCCGACCGTTCCACATTCATAGCGTCGTATCGTCATCGCGGTGACTACTATACCGACAAGGAACTGGATAACGCGGACGAAACGGACCATCAGCTGAGGTTCGGCATGGAGCGCGCGCTCGGTGACGGCAAGTCATCGAGCCGGCAGCTCTCGTATCTGGCCGAAATCCGCAGTCACGGGGAGACCAACTTCGACCCCGATGAGGGCCTGGAGCGCTTCGACGACGGTGCGAGCATTGCCGAACGCTACGACTACTCGGGGGCTGGCGTCCGGGCGGAACTCAGAAACCGCATTGGCCGGTTCCGATACGAAATCGACGGCAGTTACCAGGTACGCGACTACGAGGACGTACCGACGGCATCATCGTACGACCTGTCGGCATACTGGCTGCACGGTGCCTTTAAGATTCCGCTGGCGAGGACGACACGTCTAGAGATCGGCTACCAGTATTACGTTCGTTCCTTCGACGAACGGCGGGCAAGGGACGAAAACGGCGAGTCGTCAGCCGCCAACCCCACCCTCGAGTACCGGTACGGCATGTTCGAACTCGGTCTGCGACATCGGCTGAGTGAGAGCGTCGTCACCGAACTCGTCTATTCGCTGACTGATCGTGAAGATCAGTACGTCGGCTACAACAACTATTCCAGGGACAAGATCAGTTTCGAGACCACCGTAGAGTTTTCCGAAAGTTTTGCGGCGCAGCTCGAGATCGACTACCGCGACCAGCAGTATGACAATGCTTTCGCGTTTAACGACCCGACGCAGCCGGCGAAGGAATATCAGGAACTCAAGGTTTCCGCGTCGGCGCTGTATCGCTTCACGGACCGGCTATCCTTGCGGGCCGACGTCGAACATGAAGACGTTGATTCGTCCGACCCGCGCGGCGCGTATGATCGACTACGCGCGGGACTGAGCATTTTCTGGGAGTTCTAAGATCCTGGCGACAATAGCGGTGGAAGGGCTGCGTGAATATTGCGTGTATCAGCTATGCATCGTCTTGCTTTGTGGTGCAAATTGAGCAACGGAC
>CAMYMP010000417.1 GCA_947259435.1 uncultured Woeseiaceae bacterium | reverse complement strand
TCAAACACCGGCGAACCGACGGGTGAGGAGATTTGCCGTTCATTGGAGGAAGCAATTGCGCGTGCCGAGCGCAATCTGGAGGAAATGGGCGACGAATGCAGGACGGCGAATCTAGAGAACCCTCTTGATGCATACGTCTGTCTAGGCCCTCTTTGGAATGCTGAAACCGGGGGCACGCAACTGTCAATCGCGTACTTCAGAAAGTCTGGATGTGACTGGAAGCGCTATCGAGGCCAGAACGGATTTCATTGTTTCTACGACCTGAAGACTGCGTCAACCAATGAATTCACCGAGGCGATTTTCGCCATGATCCCGGTTGTCCAGAGTCAGGGATTTTTCGTGGCCACCGCGGATGGTTGGACCTTTACGGCACTTTGATTCATCGAAATACAATTCAATAAGAAGAAAACTCTACAGAGTATGATGCGAACAAAGAAGGTGGCTACCTCGGCCTATAGACAGTTTGGGACACTCTCGCCGAAGAGGGCCGGCGTAATTAGCACTAATATTAGTAAGGCTGCGTCACGAGCATTTTAAATCTACGATTAGTGTTTGTTTGCGTCATGCGTAAGAATAACGAATCTTTGAAGAGCTGTTGAGGCGGGAACATGAGAATAACTTATGGCTTGCTGGTGTTTCTCACGTTGTTTCCATTCACTGCATCAGCGGAGATATATGAAGCCGGCAAGCACTACCGGGTTCTCCCTCATCACGTGGATACGACTTCCCAGTCCAAGATCGAAGTCGCCGTGTTTTTTAGCTATATCTGCATACATTGCGCAAATCTGTTGCCGAGGGAGAGAGCGTGGGCGCAGGCACAGCAGAGCGACGTCGTTGTTCGAAGAGTGCCGGTCGTTTGGAATCCGTCGCTAAAGTTGTTCGCAGAGGCCTACTATGTCGCAGACGAAAAGGGCATCGAATCCGACCTTAATGACCTACTAGTCAAGTATCTATTTTCCTTGAGTATGCCTGGGCCTGAGTCTTGGGGGTTTAGTCGGTATACGCAGGGTTTTCGTAAACTAGGCCCTTATTTCCCTGAGCTGGATCGTATGCAATCCGACGCCGTATATTGTCACCGCGCAACTCAGGAAGTCGGTAATAGTGACGAAGTGGATTCGTGGCTAGCGAGAAAAATTTGCGTCCCCAACAACCAGAACTGGCAGTTGATGAAGATAGCAAGAAAATATCGCGACAAGAACCTTGGTAAAGAAGAGCTGACCGAACTGTTTCTGCTTTTGGGTGTGGGCGACTTTGACGAAAGGGGTAGCTTCGAGACTGAGCATGCTCGCCGCGCATTGATACAACCGAAGATTAAAGTCGATGTCGAGATAATGAAGCGCGCAGGAGTAACTGGAACGCCGGCGATACTGGTTAACGACAAATATCTTGTAAAGCCTGATGACAAGGTAGGTGTCGATCGAAACAATATCTTCGATGTCATTGACTATCTAGTGGATGTTGAACGTAAGGCCATGAAGCAATAACTATTCGGATTTCTACGATCGAGGTGATCCCTGATCACGGCGAATCATCTATCTCTTCTCTCTGAGCCGCAGAATCGCTTAGAATCCAATTACTCTCACTTTTATGCTCAGCGGAGCCCAAGCGAGGCGTAACTCCCTGATTTGCGGGTGTAGTTCAACGGTAGAACATCAGCTTCCCAAGGAGATCCTCCCGATTCGACGGGCAGCTGTTACAAAGAATTGAGCATTGCCGCGAACAAAAGAATCTGCGGGACCGTGACGGCGGGCAGCCAGAGCGCCGTGCGTTTGCCGATGTTCGACCACAGCAGACCAATTTCGGTGTAGTCGGTGGCGACGCCAGCCATCAGGAAGATGAATGGATTGCCGAGCGCGCCTGTTTTCGCGAAGATCTCGAACGCGATCGGCGACGTGCCTTCACTGCACACTTCGATGATCGTGGCGAACACCAGCGTCACGAGCATGCCCGTGACGTCAGGCCCGACGTATTGCATGAACCAGTGCTCGGGCAGGTACGCGCCGATTGTGGCGGCCGCAAGAATGCCGATCAGAATCCACCACAGCACCATGTTCGCAAGCGATACGGCGCCGGCGGCAATGCCCTTAGCAGACTTGCGAGCATCGAAGTTGGTCAGCCGATCCCAGGACAAGCTGCCTGGTTCGGCCAGTGCGGACGGGCCTTCAATCCAGCCGAGACGATCGAGTAGTGTGAAGACGAGCCCCGTCACGAGCGCAATCGCCATCGCGCCAAAAACGATGTAAAAGGCTTTCCAGCCAAAGAAGCCGAACATCAGCACCGTCATCGGCAGATTGGCCCAGGGGGACGCGAGCAGAAACGTGATGACTGCGGGCACGCTTGCGCCTTTTTTGTAGAGCTGTATTGCGATCGCAAGGATGCCGTGTGAGCACGCTGTCATCAGGAAGCCGGCAACGACCGCGTATACGAGCGTCATCTTCCGGCGCTGGCCGAGGAAACGAATAATGAAGCCGTCCGGCACGAAATAATCGATGACGCCGCCGAGGCACAGGCCCAGCAGCACGGCCCACCAGATGATCTGCAGATACGCGAGCAGGCTCTCGTTCAGCGGCTGCAGTGCGGGCGCGAACGATATCAGCAATACCGCAAGGAACAGGCCACCCACGATACCGAGCTTGCGGCCGAGCGGCGGAATCTCCGGATCTTTTGCGGCGTGACTATGACAACCGTGTGCTTCGCTGGCCAGTTTGTGGGGATCTCGGGCTTGCTCGGACGATCTCGGCATCATGGAGTATGCGCTCGGGCGATGAACTGTGACAAATACGTACTTGCCTTCGCTGCAAGCGCCCCAATATAAAGCGAAGGCTTTTGAGAAGGCCGTGTCTGTAAACTTATGGAGGAAGCATTTATGAACCTTGTAAATTGGACGCCCTTCAGGGACATGGAGGGAATCATTGATCGCTACGCCAACCTGACGGCGCCGCACGCGCGGGCTGCTGGAGGCGCCGGTAAAGCGTTTGACTGGCGGCCCAGCGTCGATATCAGCGAGACCAAGCGGGACTATCTGATCAAAGCAGAGCTTCCCGAGGTGGAGAAGGAAGATGTGCACGTCTCCGTAGAGAACGGCCTGCTGACGATCACCGGTGAACGCAAGTACCTGAAAGAAGACGAGACCGAGACCCAGCATCGGGTCGAGAGCATGTACGGCCGCTTCTCGCGAAGTTTCACGTTACCGTCCGATACCGACGAAGCAAAGATTTCGGCGAAGTCGAAGAATGGCGTACTAACCGTGCGCATTCCGAAGACGCAAGAGGTGGTCGAGAAACCGGTCCAGATCACTATCGAATAATCGTTCGCGACGGGCCATAATTGCCCGCTTGAGCGCTTCTAACAACATAGGGTCTATCGGCCAGGCTGTGATCACGGGTCGCGGTCTTCATGCTGCGCGAAGGTCATTCGTGCAGCGCCGATGACCCGTGCTTCCAAAATCGTTGGCGTCCTCGGTGGCATGGGTCCCGAGGCGACTGTCGATTTCATGGCGAAGGTCATCGCGCTCACGCCTGCGGACAAGGACCAGGATCATGTGCATATGCTGGTCGACCACAATCCAAAGGTACCGAATCGGCAAGCCGCGATTCTGGCGGACGGTGAAGATCCGGGAATTGCGCTCGCATTGATGGCGCAGGGACTGCAGGAGGCGGGCGCCGAGTTCCTGGTTGTTCCGTGTAACACGGCGCACGTTTTCGAAAGTGCGATCACCTCCGCCACGACTATTCCCCTGATTTCGATCATCGACGTAACGATCGAGGCGATCTCTATGCAGTGCCCCGGCGTGAGCAAGGTTGGCGTTCTTGCAACCGATGGCTGCCTGCGTGCCGGCATCTATCAGGACGCTTTGGCAGACGCCGGCTATGAAGCGATTCTGCCGAGCGATGTTGAGCTGCAGGAACTGATGCAGCTACTCAATGGTATCAAGGGCGGCGCCCAGGGTGATGAAGTCGCTGCGGCGATGCGGAAGCTGGCGAATGCGCTCGAGGCTCGCGGCGCGCAGGCCATCGTGGCCGGATGCACGGAAATACCGCTGGTGCTCGAAGCTACGATGCTCAGCGTCCCGCTAATTTCGTCCACCGACGTGCTCGCGCAAAAGACGGTGCAGCTGGCACGTGGTGAAATACCTGTGCCGGGCGAGGAGTAAGGCATGCTGCTAGCCGATTTTCCGAGAGTTCCGCTGGCACATCTGCCAACACCGCTCGAGCACCTGCCGCGCCTGAGCAAGCATCTCGGCGGCCCGGACATTTACGTCAAGCGCGACGACTGCACCGGGCTCGCGACGGGCGGCAACAAGACCCGCAAACTCGAGTTCTCGATGGCCGATGCCTTGCAGCAGGGTCAGGGCGCCGATACGATTGTGACGGTAGGCGCCGTGCAGTCGAACCACGTTCGGCAGACGGCCGCTGCCGCTTGCAAACTCGGGCTCAAGTGCGAGGTACTGCTCGAACACCGGGTTGTCGATCCAAGCGAGTATTACAGTAATTCGGGCAATGTCCTTCTCGACAGAATCTTCGGCGCGAACCTGCGTGAATACCCGGGTGGCACCGATTTCGATCAGGCAATGAGCGACGTCGCCGACGAGGTCACGGCCAAAGGTGGCAAGCCCTACCTCATCCCGGGAGGCGCATCGAATCCGGTCGGTGCCCTTGGCTACGTCAACTGCGCGATGGAACTTTTACAACAGATAGACGAGCGCGGGCTCGGTGTTGGCCACATCGTCACGGCAACGGGAAGTGCCGGCACGCAGGGCGGGCTCATCGTCGGGCTCAAAGCAATGAACAGTGATATCCCTCTTCTCGGTATCGGCGTCAATGCGCCGAAGGAAGAGCAGGAGCAGAAGGTGTACGAACTGGCATGCGAGACGGCTGAGTATATCGGCAGGCCCGGCATCGTCGCACGCGAGCACGTGGTCGCGAACTGCGACTACGTTGGCGAGGGCTACGGCAT
>CAMYMP010000416.1 GCA_947259435.1 uncultured Woeseiaceae bacterium | reverse complement strand
AGGCACAGGTAGCGGATCTGGAGCCGGGTGACGCCGTGTTTATCCCCAGCATGTGGTGGCACCACGTCGAGGGTCTGGACAACTTCAACGTATTGATCAACTACTGGTGGCGGCCGTCGCCGGCCTATATGGGTACGCCGATGGATGTTCTGAATCATGCATTCTTGAGTATCCGCGACTTGCCGCCCGCACAACGCCAAGCCTGGCAAGGACTTTTTGAGCACTATATATTCGAACCGGATGACGACGTCGTTGCGCATATTCCGGAAAGCAAGCGCGGTGTGTTGTCGCCAATAGATGAAATGTCTGCGCGCAGATTGCGGGCATTACTGCTTAAGCAGTTAAACCGGTAGACAGACACTTTCCGTCATAGGGTATTGTTTTGAATAGCAAGAATATGAGCAAAGTGGTTATTGTCGGCGGCGGCACGGCCGGCTGGATGGCCGCCGCTGCCCTGAGCAAGCTGCTCGGCAAAAACCTCGACATTCGTCTGATTGAATCGGATCAGATCGGCACCGTGGGCGTCGGCGAAGCCACGATTCCGTTGCTTAGCGCATTTCACAGGCTGCTCGGCATCAAAGAGCAGGATTTCATGCGCGCAACCCAGGCGACGTTCAAGCTGGGCATCCAGTTCGAAAACTGGGGTGCTGTCGGTGACAAGTACATCCACGGTTTCGGCATTATCGGGCAGGACTGCTGGGCCTGCAGCTTCCATCATTTCTGGGCGAAGTCGCGTCAGCAGGGCAACAAGGCGACGCTTGTGGATTATTCGCTGCACAAACATGCCGCCAAGGCCGGCAAGTTCAAGCTCGACGTGGAGCGCGGACTCGCTTATGCCTATCACCTGGACGCGACGATCTACGCGCAGTTCCTGCGCAAGTTCAGTGAACAGCATGGCGTCAAACGCATCGAAGGCAAGATCGTCGATGTTGCGACGGACGCCGACAGCGGCTTCATCGAATCCGTGAGGCTCGAATCGGGCGAGACGGTTACCGGCGATCTCTACATCGATTGCAGCGGTTTCCGCGCGCTGCTTATAGAGGGTGCGCTGGAGACCGGCTACGAAGACTGGACGCACTGGTTACCCTGTGATCGGGCTTATGCGGTGCAGACCAAATCCGTTGGTCCACCCATTCCTTACACGCGGTCGATTGCATGGGAGGCAGGCTGGCAGTGGCGAATTCCGTTGCAACATCGCGTCGGTAACGGCCTCGTCTACTGCAGTCAATATATGTCCGACGAGGACGCAAAACAGACGCTACTCGACAATATCGAGGGTGAGACGATCACAGAGCCTCGGTTGATTCGTTTCAGGACCGGTCGTCGTGTCCAACAGTGGAATAAGAACTGTGTATCCCTTGGGCTCGCCAGCGGGTTTCTCGAACCGCTCGAATCAACGAGTATCCATCTTGTGCAGTCGGGCATCATTCGTCTAATGCAGCTGTTTCCAACTTCCGGAATCGATCAGGCCGAAGTTGATGAGTACAACTCGCAGTCGCGATTGGAGTTCGAGTATGTCCGGGATTTCATCATCCTGCACTACCACGTGACTGAACGAGATGACAGTCCCTTCTGGACGTACTGCCGAACGATGGAAGTGCCTGAGACCTTGGCGCACCGACTCGAGTTATTTTTTGACGGTTCCTGGTCGCAGGTCATGACCGGTCAGCGTCTAATGCCTGAAGGCTACCATCCTATAGTTGACCTGATGTCAGCGGACGAGCTTAGAAATTTCCTGAACAACATTGCATCGACGCACGTCAAGACAATCGCAAATTACCCAAGCCATCAGGAGTTCCTCGACAGTTATTGCAAAGCGGCGAGCCCGGACTAGACCATTCTGTAGTGAATGAAACGGCAAGATTTTCGAAACGGCCGTCTCTACCGTGTGCTGTTAAAATAAGACTCGGCGAGACTGAACGCGTCGATGCCTATCTGCTCCCCGATGAACCTGCCGGGAATGTCATCCGCCGGCGGGTGGATGCCGCCCCATATTCGCGACAGGCTGCACTGATCGGATGCATCACGATAGGTCGCCCATTGCAGCGTCATGTCGACGCTGGGGCCGTTCTCGAACACCAGAAAGTCATTGGCGGCTATCTCGAAGCTGCTCATACCGCCCGGGAAGTAGGCGCTGCCAGTCAGCGCGGTCAGCACCTCGGCTGCGGCGCGCGAGTAGGTCGAGTGTCCCGATACGTAGCCCGCGAACGGTGGTGTGACGAATGAAGGCCGCTGGTACGGCCACCAGTTCTCAGCCAGTATCCAGTCGACACCGGCCTCATCGCTCGCCGGATCGTTGATGTACTCGGGCCCACGCCAGGTAAACAGCTTGATCTTGCCGACATGTTCGTCGCTCGCACCGGCCAGTGGATCTCCGGCCGCCACCAGCTCGATGTAGCCGGGCACCAACGGGATACCGTCAATCGAATAAGATGCAGCCGAAGGATCAGAACTTTGGCCGCGGTCTGCCATGGCACGGATTGCTGAAACGGGGCGCAGGTAATCGTACCAACCCTTGATGCCCCAGGCGGCGATGGCCGAGTCGTGCATGGCTCCGCCTAAAGCGAAATAGCTCTTGACGTCCCATTCCAATGGGCCGAGTTCGTCGCCTTGGCCGCCGAACTGCTTGACGAGTTCCGGGTCATCGCTTACTTCGTTGAGGATGACGAACCAGTGCCCAGGCGGCGTCTCCGAATCGGGTCCGTCCGCCCAGAACTCGGCGAGCGCTCGCACGTAATCGCCGCGAGGCACGATCTGTTGCGCGTAGGGCGCACCGGTAACCGGGTTTTCCGCGTAAC
This sequence comes from uncultured Woeseiaceae bacterium, assembly GCA_947259435.1. The sequence goes on along the minus strand of CAMYMP010000416.1, from coordinate 107 downwards.
CCTGGCTGGCGTCGCCACCGTTGAGTTAATCGTAGATCTGCGGGTAGTCGCTGACGCTGGTTGGCAGCTGCTGACTATTGCCGACGCTCGCTGGCGAAATATCGATC
>CAMYMP010000415.1 GCA_947259435.1 uncultured Woeseiaceae bacterium | reverse complement strand
ACGTCCCATTGCTTGGCGATGCCGGACTGACACTCAAACCCTACCCGTACTACGACACCCGGAAACACGTTATTCAGACCGATGCCATGCTGGAAACGCTGCGCGCAGCTCCGAAGGGCGATGTCGTGCTGTTCCATGCCTGCTGCCACAACCCGTCGGGCCTCGATCCGTCGGAGGACGATTGGCGTGCGATTTCCGACATCCTTGTCGAACGCAAACTCATGCCATTCATCGACATGGCATACCAGGGTTTTGCGGAGAATCTCGATGACGATGCATTCGCCATCCGCCACATGGCTGCGCGCGTGCCCGAGATGATTGTCTCGAGTTCGTGTTCGAAGAACTTTGGTCTGTATCGTGACCGCGTCGGCACGGTGTCATTTCTTTCGGCCGATGCGGCAACGGCAGGCACGGTGGCCAGCCAGGCCAACAACTACGTGCGCACGATCTACTCGATGCCGCCAGACCATGGCGCAGCTGTCGTCAGCACGATTCTGCATGACGAGTCGCTGCGGGCGGAGTGGTGCGCGGAACTCGACGACATGCGGGATCGCCTGAATAGCATGCGTGAGTTGCTCAACGGAGCGCTCGTAGTAAAGGCGCCCGGGCACGATTTCTCGCACCTGGTCCGGGCAAACGGCATGTTTTGCTTCCTTGGCATCACGTCAGACCAGGTCGAGCAGCTGAAGAAAGACTTTGGCGTTTACATGGTGAATTCAAGCCGCATCAACGTGGCCGGCATTACCCCCGACAATGTCGAGTACCTGGCCGACTCTATTGCCGCTGTGCTCTAGGCTTTCGCTTCGCGAAGAACGCCGTCAGGCGGATAGTGACGGCCACACCCGTCAGCAGGAGCAGGAAACCGTTGACCGCGAGAACCTGGTCGAGCGAATCGGGCAACAGCGTCGGTAAAAACGCCAGGAAAATCCAGTACAGCCCGACTTTGTGAAGCAGGTGCCAGTTCTTCGGACCCAGCGCCCTCGCGGCGGCATCGAATGACGTGATAAACATCAGATAGATGACGACGTAGGTTGCGCCGCCGAGCAGGTTCTCACTGATGTTCAGCTCGAAATCGGCCACCATTTTGTGGCGATAGAAGATCAGGCCGAGGTGTGCCGTGTGAATGCCGGCGAACGCGATGCCGATAAGCCGGCGGTTCCTCAGCAACGCAAGTGTCAGTGGTGAATTTACTAATTGTCGCAGCGGGCGTGCGACAAACACGAGCAGCAACAGCACAAAAGCCGCGTGGGCGCTCAGTCGCAGCGAGGCGCGGATAGTGTCGTCATTGACACCGGCGCTGCCAAGGTAAATGGCGGCGGCAATGACAGTTACCGCAATTGCGCTAAAGAATACGGACCAGTTGCGCTGATTACTCGTTAACGCCATGGGCGGGCTCCCAGAATAGCCGGCTGTCGCCATCGATAGACAAGCGGGCCGCGGTGCCGGCGTTGAGTTCCAGGACGAACGTGACGGGTTCGCCTGAGGAGATGGAACGCAGCGATAGTGGCTCGGTGTCGCTAGCGACTGACGCTACGGTACCGTCGGCATGTGCGAACACGATGTCGAGCGGTATATAGGTGTTCTTCATCCACATCGAGCGAATGCGGGCGCTTTCGTAGACAAACAGCATGCCGGTGGTCTGCGGCATGCTGCGAACGTGCATCAGGCCGCGGGCTCGCTGCGTGTTGTCCAGCGCGAGGTAAATATCGAAGCGATGACAGGCAAATCTGCTCGCCTCGATGATCAGGACGTCTGTGTCGAACGCCGCGTCGAGGTCCTCGTTAGCGGCTGCCGGATTCATCGTCAGGGTAAGGGCGGCAGCAAGGAGCCAACGCCTCAAGATGCGCTCCAGTCGAGCAGGCCTGAAAACCGAAGGTCGCTTATCGACACGCTGGACTCGCCATTCACTTCTGCAAGCGGCGAGACGCAATACAAGATACCGTCGATCGAGAATTGGTCGCCCGTCTCGTCGACGGCGCCCAGCGCCGTGATGTCAGTCAGACAGTTGTCGAGACCCGAGGTGCTGAAAAAGCGTCCGCTGCCTTCTTCGATCAGGGTGACGTTGCTCGCATACTCAGTGCCGGTGACGGCGCGCTGCAGCTCTGGAATCGCGATAATCAAAGCGATACGGCGATCCTCGGCGTCGAGCTGTCCGGCAAAGCGCAGTCGTGCGCCCCGGCCCTCGGGTCTCGGCATGCCGCCGCACTCGAGTTCGTCGCGGTTCCAGAGCAGCTGTGCCGAAATCGCGCCGTGGAGCCGGGCCTGCAATCGACCACGGTCACCACACATCAGTGCCGGCTGCGGTTCGGCCTGAGTGACCGGGCCTGCCGTGTCGCTTGCGGGTTTGCAGCTCGCGAGTGCCGTGGCAATGGTCAGCAGAAAGCCTGTTCTGGCGCGGCGCTGTCCGAAGATAGAGCATTATTACCGAAGTGCGGCTCAGATAAGCAAAAAACATGGCGACCGGTTGGCTCGCTCACGCATCCTCTCTAAAATGGCACGCCGATTTTTCCTCCGGAGTTCTTAATGAGCGTCGCAGAACAATTCCAACAACTCGAGGCGCATGCCAGCAGCCTGATCATCGGGCAGTCGCACCTGATCAACCGCATGTTGATCGCGCTGTTGTGCGATGGCCACCTCCTCGTCGAGGGGGCACCGGGGCTTGCGAAAACCCGGGCAATCAAGGTTCTCGCCGAAAGCATCGAGGGCAACTTCCATCGACTGCAGTTCACGCCCGATCTGCTGCCGGCGGATCTGACCGGTACGGATATCTATCGGCCGCAGGAGGGCACGTTCGAGTTCCGCAAAGGCCCGTTGTTCCACAACCTGATTCTTGCAGACGAAATAAATCGAGCGCCCGCGAAGGTGCAGTCTGCGCTGCTCGAAGCGATGGAAGAACGGCAGATCACGGTCGGCGATCGAAGTTACGGTCTCGACGATCTGTTTATGGTCATGGCGACGCAAAACCCGATCGAGCAGGAGGGCACCTATCCGCTACCCGAAGCGCAGCTCGATCGATTCCTGCTGCACGTTGAAGTTGGCTACCCGACGACAGAAGATGAGCGCCGCATTCTGGTGCTTAACCGTGACGAGGCGAAGTCGGGGCAACGCGATGCGTTCCAGCCGCCGGAGCTGTTGTCAGTGGCGTCAATCATGCAGGCACGACAGGACATCCTGCGCCTGCACCTCGCTCCGGAGCTCGAGGAGTACATCGTCAATGTTGTCGTCTCGACCCGGGACCCGGGGCGCGTGGACGAATCGCTGGACGGGCAAGTCATGTACGGTGCCAGTCCGCGTGCGAGCATGGGTATCGACCGCGCAGCACGGGCACATGCCTGGTTGTCCGGCCGTGACTACGTCGGACCAGAGGACATTCAAGCGATCGCATCGGACGTGTTGCGGCATCGTCTCGTGCTGAGTTTCGAAGCGGAAGCCGACGGTGTCAGCGAGAACTCCGTTATCGAACGCATTCTGGATGGCGTCGGAGTGCCGTAGTGGCTTTGTTGGACACGCGTCGCGAGGATGTGTCACCTGTCAGCATTAGCCAGGCAGGCCTGATTCGACTCAGCGGTCCGGCGCGCGCGATCGCGCTTGATGTGCTGCGCGTCAACTCGCTGCAGACAGGTGCTTATGTCTCCCATTTTCGCGGCCGCGGCATGGAATTTGACGAGTCACGCCCATACCAGCCGGGTGACGATCCGCGCAGCATCGACTGGCGCGTGACTGCGCGCAGCACAACCGCTTATACCAAGCTATTTCGCGAAGAACGCGAGCGGCCGGTGCTCGTCGTCGTCGATCTGCGCGCGAACATGCACTTCGCGACGCGAGGCTGTTTCAAGTCAGTTAACGCAAGTCGTGCCGCAGCGCTTTTGTCATGGGCTGCGCACCATCGCGGCGACAGGTTAGGCGGCCTGATATTCGGCGACACGACGCATCGCGAGCTGAAACCACGCCTCGGCCGCCAGGCGGCACTGCGTTACGTGCACGAACTGGTCAGTCATCCGGACTGGGAGAAGCGTCAGAGCAACAGCAATGAGAATGAGGAAGCGCCGTTGATTCAGGCAATGTCAGCGCTGCGACGCGTTGCGCGGCCAGCGACGCGTAGCGCGGCCCGGAAGCCTGGTCGTGATTCTGAGCGATTTTGCGGGCTTTACGCGGTCGGCACAGTCCTATTTGTCGAGCGTTGCTCGCCATAACGAAGTGCTCGCCGTATTCATCAATGATCCGCTCGAACGGAAATTGCCGCCGCCCGGACGCTACCGCCTCGTATCCGGCGATGCTGAACTCGCGATCGATACGGTGGCCGGAGCAGCTCGTCTCGACTACGAAAGTGCATTTGAAGCGCGTAGCCAGGAGTTGGCGGCGTTTTGTCAGCGCTATGGCGTCCATCTTATGCAACTCTCGACCGAGGATGATCCGGTCGCGGCGCTGCAAACTGCTCTCGGACGAAGGACGCGATAGCGGTGGATCCTTCGCAGATTCCACTGCGCGACCTGCACTTGCCCGCGGCCATCGGCTGGTGGCCGCTAGCGCCAGGCTGGTGGGTCGTTATTGCGCTGGTGGCAATCGGCCTCATTTATCTTGTCAGGCGCTACCTGCAAAAACGTGCGCGCGGTGCGGCGAGGCGACGCGCGCTGCTGCAGCTCAGGAATCTGACTGCCGAATTTGAACGGCACCGTGACGCGATAGCGTTCAGCAGCGCTCTGTCGGAGTTGCTGCGGCGCACGATGCTTGCATATGCACCGCGCCAGGAAGTTGCCGGACTGACCGGCGACGCCTGGCTGGCCTGGCTCGACAAGGATCTCGACCAGCCGCGCTTTCAAAGTGAAGCCGGGCGCAAGTTGCTCGAATTGCCCTATCGCGCACCGAGCGACGACATTTCAGCAATGGAACTCGTAGACGTCGTCGCCGCAGTGCGGCAGCGACTCGCGACGCCGGTCGGAGGCCAAACCTGATGTGGTCGCTGGCATGGCCCTGGGTGCTGCTCGCATTGCCGCTGCCGATTATTGCCCGCAAGTTGCTTTCCGAGTCGGCAAGCCTGCAGGACGCCGGGCTCAAAGTGCCTTCGTTGTCCGCTTTCTCAACGCTTTCTCAACGGCCAAGCACTGAGCAGTTATTCAATTGGCGTTTCTGGATCGCGGCCATTGCCTGGGTGCTACTCGTCGTCTCCGCTGCGCGACCCGAGCGCATCGGCGACGAGCTCGAAGTGCCGGTCTCGGGCCGCAACCTCATGCTGGCCGTCGATTTGTCGGGCAGCATGGATCAGAAGGACTTCGAACTGGGAGGTCGTCGGGTGGACCGACTCACAGCAACGAAAGCCGTCGCCAGCGATTTCATCAGCCGTCGCGAAGGCGATCGGATCGGCCTGATTCTTTTCGGCGAGCGCGCTTATCTGCAGGTTCCGCTGACGCTCGATCGCGAGACCGTAAAGGTGCTGTTATTGGAGGCATTCATCGGTCTCGCCGGTGAAAAAACGGCGATCGGCGATGCGATTACGCTCGCAGTCAAACGGATTCACGATCAGGACGCGGATGCGAGCGAGCAAGTGCTGGTTTTGCTGACCGATGGCGCCAACACGGCCGGCGAGATTGAACCGATCAAGGCGGCTGAACTGGCGCAGCAGGTGGGGCTCAGGGTTTACACGATCGGCATCGGTGCCGAGCAACTCGAAGTGTCCTCATTGATCGGTGGCCGTCGCAACATCAACCCGTCGGCTGATCTCGATGAAAAGACGCTGACAGGCATCGCAGAACTGACCGGCGGCCGGTACTTTCGCGCCAAGGACACGGCAGGCTTGCAGGATATCTACCGGCTTGTCGACGAGCTTGAGCCGGTTGCTGAACCCGAGGCCGGTTTCCGCCCCATCAAATCACTCTACTACTGGCCGCTGGGTGGCGCATTTGCGCTGGCGTCATTTCTTTGCCTCGTAAGTTTGCTAAAGAGCCTGGCGGTGCGGTGGAGAGGGGAGCTTCCCGATGCTGTTTGACTGTGTCGCGATGCCTGCGCGTAGAGGACGTGCCGATGTGGGCTGACTTTCATTTCTTGCGGCCGGAGTGGCTATGGGCCGTGCCCGCCGTTATTGCATGCACGATACTGCTGGCGCGTCGTCGACTCGGACCCGGCAGCTGGCAGAATGTCGTTGACAGATCGCTTGTGCCGTGCTGTCTCGTTCAGCCAATCGGCGTTCCGACTACCGCTGGTGGCTGCTTGGTCTTGGTGGCGTCATCGCTGCGACCGCGATGGCGGGCCCGGCCTGGCAGCGTGTCGAACAGCCGGTGTTCCGATCCGATCAGGCACTGGTGGTCGCACTGGATTTGTCGCGATCGATGGATGCGCAGGACGTTGCCCCGAGCCGTCTTATGCGTGCTCGCCTGAAGATTCTCGATTTGCTGGAACGACGGGGGAGCGGGCAGACCGCGCTGGTCGTCTATTCGTCAAACGCATTCACAGTCACGCCGCTGACGACCGACACGGACACGATAGCGGCGCTGGTTAACAGCCTGAGTACCGACATTATGCCGAGTCGCGGCAGCTATCCGACCGCTGCGATCGACAAAGGCAAGCAACTTCTGGAGCAGGCCGGTGCGGCCAGCGGCGAGATTCTGCTGGTTACCGACGGCAGTTCGTCACCGGATACAGAAAGAACGGCACGCGATCTCAAAGCCTTTGGATACACCTTATCCGTGCTTGCGGTTGGCACGGCTGAAGGAGCGCCAATCCCGAGACTGAGCGGCGGCTTCGTTACCGATCAGTCAGGCAACCTTGCCGTGCCCCGGCTCGAGGCCCCGGCTCGAGGAGCATTCGCTCAGGTCACTTGCCGCGGCCGGCGGCGGGCGCTTCTCCATGTTGTCGACCGATGATCGCGACCTCGATTATTTGCTCAGCGGAGCAACCGGAAGCCAGCAGTCGGGCGACGAGAACCTGGCGACCGACAACTGGCGCGAGGAAGGACCCTGGCTGGCGCTGCTCTTGCTGCCGCTGGCGGCGTTGGCGTTTCGGCGTGGTTGGGTAGTTGTCCTGCTTTTGTTTATCTTGCCGCCCGACAAAGAGGCGCATGCCCTAACCTGGAACGATCTCTGGCAGACCAAAGACCAACAGGCGCAACGGAAGCTCGAACAAGGTGCGGCCAAAGAAGCCGCTGCTCTTTTTGAGAACTCCGAGTGGCGCGCCGTCGCGCAGTATCGCGCAGAGAATTATGCAGACAGTGCCAGGGCGTTCGCCGAACGGGCAGACGCTCGCAGTCTGTACAACCTCGGCAATGCAATGGCGCGACAGGGTGAATTCGAATCGGCAATCGACGCTTACGAACAGGTGCTCGAGATCGATCCTGACGATGCCGATGCGGCATACAATCGCGATCTGTTGAAGCAGGCGCAGGAGCAACAGCAGCAGCAACAGAATCAGGGTGATCAGCAAGAGCCATCGGACGAGCAGGGCGAGGGCGAGCAGTCGGATAGCGGTGGCGAGTCCGAGCAGGATAACTCGGATAGCTCGGCGCAGTCAGACGGGCAGCCCGACGATAGCGACGCGTCGCAGCGCGACGACCAGGAAAGCAGCCAGGAGGACCTCGAAGCGTTGCAGAAAGAGCTGCAGCGCGCGGCAGAAGAGGCGCAACAAAATGGGCAGCAAATGGCCCAGCAGCAGCTGAGCGAAGAGGAACTTGAGGCGTTACGTCAGCAGCAGGAGCAGCAGCAGGCTATGGAGCAGTGGTTACGCCGCATCCCCAACGATCCGGGCGGTTTGCTGAGACGGAAATTTCGCTATCAGTACCAGAAAACGGGCAAGGACCAGGATGGCAACAACACCTGGCCGGACGACGAGGTGCGGCCATGGTAGCCGGCCTGCTGCGACAGACAGCGTTGCTTGCTGCGGCTTTGCTGTGTGTATCTGAGGTACTGGCCGCGGTCACTGCGCGCGTCGACCGTGCCGATATCGAGCTCAACGAGTCGTTCACGCTCGAGATCGTGTCGGACTCGAACATCGACCAGCAGCCGGATGTTTCCGTGCTCGATCAGGACTTTTACGTCGGGCAGGGTAGTCAGCTCAGCAACACAACAATCGTCAACGGCCAGATTCGCCGCAGCAAGACGTGGACCTACGTGCTGATGCCAAAGCGCAATGGCCAGGTCGTCATCCCGCCGATCGCGCTCGGTAATGAGCAAAGTGAGGCTCTCGTGATTTCGGTAAGCGAGCCGAGCTACGAGCCGCCCGGTGAGGCCGACGTGTTCGTGACCAGCGAGGTCGATTTTACTGAGACCTATGTTCAGGCGCAGGTGCTTCTGACGATCAAGATCTATCGCTCGGTTGCGACGCGGCAGCCGGCGTTGCGCGAACCGACGATCAGCGGGGTCGAAGTGCTTACCGAGCTTGCGGGGGATGATCGGAGTTACGAAGCAGTGATCGATGGTACGCCTTACAATGTTGTCGAACGCGTGTACGCCCTCTATCCACAGGAGAGCGGCAATATCGAGATTTCTCCCGCGCGCTTCGAGGCGCGCGTGCTGCGCGATGGCCGCATTACGGGACGCAAAGTGTATGAGTCTGAGCCGCAGTCGGTGACGGTATTGCCAATCCCGCCGCGGCCGGCCGACTATCCGGATGCGGTCTGGCTTCCGGCTCGTGAACTCTTGATTGCGGAGGACTGGTCGCGGGATGCGGAAAAAATCACGGCGGGTGAGCCGCTGACGCGTCATGTCATAACCAGTGCTTTGGGCCAGCTCGAGACCCAGATTCCGGCGCTTGATCTACCCGCGGTGGAGGGTGTCAATGTCTACCCGGATAAACCTGAGCTGAGTCGCCGCGTCGGGTCCGGCGGCATCCGTGGCGTGCGCAAAGACCAGTACGCGATGATCGGTGTAACGCCGGGCGTCGTCGTATTACCGGCGCTCGAGGTGCCGTGGTGGAACACCGAAACTGCGGCATGGCAGGTCGCCCGTTTGCCTGCACGCTCGATCACCATCCTGCCATCGAGCGAGCCGGCGGTTCCAAAGCCTGACGGGGCCGCGGCCGACGAGATGGCCGCGAGCAGCAGCAATGAGCCTGCTACGGACAAGATGCCACGCGGATTCTGGCGTCGCGTCAGCGAACTGCTGGCCGCCGCGTGGCTGTTGACGCTGGTTGCCTGGTGGTGGTCATCCCGGCCGCGCAAGCGCGAGCGCGAACCGGCGCAGGTACCGCTGCACAAACAGCAGGCACGGCATCTCAAGGCAGCTCGTAAAGCCGCGCTGGCCGGCGACGGCGCAGGCGTGCGCAAGGCGCTTCTAGCGTGGGCGGGCGTGCAGTGGCCAAATGATACGCCGCGAAGTATCGGCGCAATTGCGCAGCGCGTTTCCGCGCCGCTTGCCGTCGAACTCGATCGTCTGTCGAGTCAGAGCTACGGCCCGACACGTGGCGACTGGAATGGCGAGGCGCTGGCCAAAGCCCTGCGCTCGTTTTCGGTCCTGTCGAACGACAACGATCACCGTTCTGAAGGCCGAACTGCTGCCACCGCTGATGCCGACGAACTGTTTGAGTCAAGCCGTGGGCGGCATGTTGCTCATCGGAAGTAAAGCGCAGCGCAGCGAGCTCCCGTCAAGCGGGATCGAGACATGAAGATGAGCAACATGCCGGCCGCGGCTGATCAGTAAGCCGACGCCTACCAGTGGCCGGAGTTCGGCATCGACGCCCAGGGTTCCTGGACCGGCAGCGCGCTGCCTTTTTGCAGCAGTTCGATCGAGATGTTGTCGGGCGATCGCACAAACGCCATGTGGCCGTCGCGCGGCGGCCGGTTGATTGTTACGCCGCCGTCCACGAGGTGCTGGCATATAGCGTAAATGTCGTCGACCTCGTAGGCCAGATGGCCAAAATTCCGGCCTTCGTCGTACTCTTCGGGGTCCCAGTTCCAGGTCAGCTCGACCTGGGCATCGGTGTCGCCAGGCGCTGCCAGGAATATGAGTGTGAAGCGCCCTTGCTCACTGTCATAGCGGCGCAACTCGACGAGCCCGAGCTTGTCGCAATAAAAATCGAGCGAGGCGTCGACATCTGTGACGCGTACCATCGTATGCAGGTATTTCATGCCACAATATTCACCTATCTTCTCGAAGCGAGCAACACGTGCGCGACATCCGCACCATTACTCTTGATCTGGATGACACGTTGTGGGCGATCCACCCGGTTATCGAACGGGCCGAGCGCGAGCTGCATAACTGGCTGTGTGATAACTATCCGCGCATCACGGAGAGGTTCACGCCTGGTGATATTTCCAAGCTGCGCGAGCAGGTCGTCGATGAGAATCCCGAGCGGAGTCATGACTTCACGTTTCTGCGGCGTACGGTCCTCGGCCGACTCGGTATCGAGGCCGGCTATGGAGATAGCCTCGTTGACGACGCGATGGCTGTATTCATTGCGGCGCGCAACGACGTCGAGGTCTTTCCGGAGGTTCGCCCTGCTCTGACCGTACTGGCTAAGAGTTACTGTGTCATTGCGGTGACGAATGGCAACGCCGATGTGAGTTCGATTGGCATTCGCGATCTGTTCCATGAGGTTGTTTCGGCGTCCGCTGTTGGCGCCGCAAAGCCGAACCGGAAAATATTCGATATGGCCGTCGAAGCCGGTGGCGCAGATGCTGATCAAACCCTGCATGTCGGCGATCACCCTGAAGTCGATGTTGCCGGTGCACGCGAAGCGGGACTGAAATCGGTCTGGGTCAATCGTGATAATCAGGACTGGCCCGACCACCTGCAGCGGCCGGATGGCATCGTTCGGCATGTCGGCGAACTGCTGGCACTGCTCGGGATACGAACACCATGATCGAGTTGCCCCTGATCCTTTACGTGCCAGGCCTCTTGCCCAAGCCAGAGCCCCGTTTGCACCGGGATGCGCTGTTTCGTTGCTTGATCGCAGGACTGCGCCGTCACGACGAGAAGATCGCGCTCGATATCGCTGCCAATCTGCATTGCTTTGATATCGTGTCCTGGACTTACCACTTCTACAAAACGCATCGCGACATCGCGATTGATCAGGAAGCCATAGAAGCTGTCATCGCGCAGTCGGCGGCGACGCCTGAAGACATTGCTGAAGCGACGTCATGGCGGCGCCGCGCTGCGCGCTGGGTGTTTTCGCTTGCCGATGTTGTGCCGTTCCTTATTCCGCACGTTGCCAACGAGCGTATGGAACTGCACTTGCGCGACCTGCGGCGCTATCTGCGCAATCTCGAGGACATCGCCGAACACACGCGGCAGATGCTGTAGGTACGTTTGCGAGCTGCTTTCGAGTCGCATCGTCCGATCTTGCTGATCGGGCACATCATGGGGTCCGTTATCACCTGGGACAGTCTCTGGCAGATGTCGCGGAATGAGCGCGACAAGGTCGACATCGATTTGCTAATGACGATGGGCAGCCCGCTCGGCCAGCGCGTCATTCAGCGCCGGTTGCTGGGGAACCTGGAAATAGGCGACAAGCGATACCCGCAGGGCATTCGCCGCTGGATAAATCTGTCAGC
>CAMYMP010000414.1 GCA_947259435.1 uncultured Woeseiaceae bacterium | reverse complement strand
CCAGGCGATCACGCCGCAGACCGTAGCGGCGAACACGTCAACGAGCAGCCGCGTGTATTTGACGGCGCCAGCCGGGAGCACATGCGACAGCACGTCAATGCGGATGTGACGATCATCGCGCGACGCGGCGATCGAGCCAACCATCGCAAGCCACAGCACCATGAGCTTGACGAGTTCGTCAGCCCAGACAAAGCCGGTGGCAAAGAGCTCCCGAAGCACGATCTGGCCGACGGCCAGCAGCATCATCCCGCAGAGCAGCAACGTCAGCGCAACGTTTTCGACGTGGCGGCCGACACGGTCGAGCCAGGAGAGGAGCTTTCTCAAGAGCTGCGCTGCTTATTCGCTGGCGGCAATCTCTTCGGTACCGGCACCGTCGTCGGCTTTCACGAGCTTCTGCCGGTATTCGTCGACGTAAGCGAGCATTTCGTCGTAGATTGCCAGCGTGAACTTGCCTTTCTGGCCCAGGCTGCGATTGGATTTCAACAGCACGCCGCGGATCCGACCCACCTCCGAGTCGTCGAACGGAACGGACTCGATACCTGCGTTGACGAGCGCGTCCCTGGCTTCGCGATTATCTATCAGGTTCGCGCGGTCGAAGTTCTTGTAGGTCTCGGTCATTACGTCGCGAACGATTTTCTGATCCTCGGGCTTCAGTTTCGTGAATGCTTTCTTGTCGACGGCCATGAAACCCAGCGTATAAGCGAGCGGCAGCTCCGTCATGTACTTGACCTTGGTGTGCCATTGCAACACGAGCGCACCGATCGGCGAAATCGCAACGATATCGATGAGCCCGGTCTGCAGGCCGGTTAGCACGTCCGTCAGCGGCAACGTCACCGGTGACAGCGACAGCGCTTCCATCGATGCATAGCTTATCTGGTCGCCTTCGGGTACCCAGACTCGCTTGCCCTTGAGGTCGTCGAGCGTGCTCACGGGCGCGTTCGACATGATCACGGCGAATCCGCCCGACGCAAAGCCGAAGCTCACGAAGCCTGCCTGCTCGAGCCCCTGCCTCAGCCTGTCGTCGAGGCGTGTCCGCACATAGGCGGCCTCGTCTTCGGAATTGAAGATCAACGGCAGTCCGTACAGGTTCAGGTCGGGATACTGGGTGCCGAGTGCCGACGGCGTAAACGCGCCGCCCTGCAGCGCACCGATTCGGATACGGCCGAGTACCTTGGTGTCGTTGCCCATCACCCCACCGCCGTAGTACTTGATCTGCACGCGACCGTCGGTCTTTTCCTTGATCTCGGCGGCACTCGCACGCATGTCTTTCATCCACTGCGAGCCCTCGGGCGTGACAGTAGCGATTTTCAATGTCGCAGCGCCGGACGTTCCTGCGAACGTCAGCAATAGCAGCGTGTATATGAGTTTTTTCATAGTCATGCCCATTGACCGTCGCCCTTGCGGGCCGATTGCTCAGAAGTATTCGTCAGCTTCCGCCAGTAGTGCTGTCGCATCTTCCTTCGCAAGTACGTTACCAAGCGTCAGGCCGTCCGCATAGGGATCAGCTTCCAGAACCTCAATGAGAAGTTGGTCGTGCAGATCGCGCTCATACAGTAATTTCGCGTAGCCGCGCGCAAATTCTACTTTCGCCGTGAGATCACGACCGTGACTCAGCTCGATGGCTTTCTCGAAATGCATGCGCGCCTCTTCGGGCTTGCCGCCGAGCGCCGGTGGTCGCAGCGTCAGGAGTATGCCCATGTAGGTGTGTGTCGCCGACGTAACAATGTCACCAGCGATCGCCAGGTAGTGGTCGAACAGCGCTTCGATCTGCGGCAGTTCGGCCAGCGCGTTCCAGTCATCGCTGTGCGCGCGCAGATAGGCCAGTGTCGCAAAACCGTAGGTATAGAGACGCTCGGCATCGCGTTTCTTTACGCCGGCGAGGCTCGCGACAAACTCATCGTAGGTCATCTCGCGCCAGCCGCAGGCTTGCGAATAGGTTTCGCACATTGCATGCAACGCATAGCCGCGCGCTTTGCGTGTCAGGCGCATCGCACGCACCGGCTCGTCTGCAAATACGGCGCCGTACGACGCGTACAGCGTTGCCGCAGCCGAGAGCAAGGTGGGATTGTCCGGATTGCCCTCGATCATGCTGTCGATCAGGATCATGTAGGACGGAATCGCCGCGCGCGCGGTCTCAGGATCGTCCTGATTGAGCACGGCCGCCGAGAGGTTTTCTGCGAAGCTGTCGGTGGCGCTTGCCACGAGCGACGCGCAGCCGCCGGCCGCCAGTAGAATTAGTCCAAACGGAATAGTTCTGGCGAACGAACTGATGAACAAGGGTTTCATGCCTCGAGAGACCCCGCTTGTGCGGAATGGTTCAGGCGATGTATGTATCACAGTCACGTTATGTGGACTGTGAACTGGCTTGAAAACCTAGATCTTTTCCTTGATACGTGCCGCTTTGCCCGTGCGTCCGCGCAGGTAATAGAGCTTCGCGCGGCGTACGTCGCCGCTGCGCTTGACCTTGATCGAATCGACAGTCGGACTGTACGTCTGGAAGACCCGCTCCACGCCTTCGCCATGCGAAATCTTGCGCACGGTAAATGAGGAATTCAGACCGCGGTTGCGCTTGGCGATTACGACGCCCTCGAACGCCTGCAGACGCTCGCGGTTGCCTTCCTTGACCTTCACCTGGACGACGACGGTATCCCCGGGTGCAAACTCGGGAATGTCCTTACTCATTTGTTCCTGCTCAATCGCTTCGATTAATTTGCTCATGATCTTGGTATCCTGATTCCTGCAAATATTCGTCGAGCAACGCCTGTTGCCGACGATCCAAATTCAACTTCCTCACCAGGTCCGGACGCCGCAAGAAGCTGCGCCCGAGCGCCTGTTTGTACCGCCATCGCGCGATCTCCGCGTGATCGCCCGTCAGCAAGACCGGCGGCACATCTTGTCCGCCGACGCGTTCGG
>CAMYMP010000413.1 GCA_947259435.1 uncultured Woeseiaceae bacterium | reverse complement strand
ATGCGGCGTCGAATCTGGCATGAATAAACTGTATATTCCATTTTTCCTCTGAGTCAGCTTGTATGGTTGAGATAGTCAAATCCGGCGGCTGGTTGATGGTCCCCATCATCCTCTGCGCGATAATCGCAATGGGGATCATTCTCGAGCGATTCTGGACACTGCAGCAGAAGCGCGTCATTCCCGAAGACCTGACGAGCAAGGTCTGGGGGTGGGTCAAGAAAGACCAGCTGGACCAGAAGCAGGTTCAGAGCCTGCATCACGGTTCGGCGCTTGGCCAGATACTCGCCGCGGGGCTCATCAATCGTGATCGCGAACGTTCGGTAATGAAGGACAGCATCGAGGACACCGGTCGTCACGTCGTGCACGAACTCGAGCGCTATCTCGAAACGCTAGGCACGATCGCCGCGATCACACCGCTACTCGGATTGCTGGGTACCGTCATAGGCATGGTCAAGGTCTTTACCGCAATCACGACGCATGGCGTCGGCAATCCGACGGTTCTTGCAGGCGGTATCGCCGAAGCACTGATCACAACGGCGGCCGGTCTGACCGTCGCCATTCCGGCACTGATCGGTTATCGCTACTACCGAAACCGCGTCGATACTCTGGTCGTGGATATGGAAAAAGAAGCGATCAAGCTTGTCGAGGCCCTGCACCGGCGTCAGGACAAGAGTAGCGGATGAGGCTGAGCCTGCGGCAGAAGACACAGCCCGAGGTCAACCTGACCTCGCTGATCGACGTTGTGCTGCTGCTGCTGATCTTCTTCATGGTCTCCACGAGTTTCGTCAAGCAATCGCAGATATCGATAAGTCTTCCACAAGCGGACAGCGAAGCGATCGTCGAAGAGGTGCCGCAGCAGATCGACATCATGATCACCGAGACGGGTACGTTTCTGATCAATAATCGAGAACTGATCAATAGCCGTGCGGAAACGATCCGCAACGCACTGCAGAAGGTATCAGGCGGCAACAACGACCTGCCACTGACAATCAGCGCTGACGCCGATGCGAAACACCAGGATGTCGTTACGGCGATGGATGTGGCGGGCAGGCTCGGTTTCACGCAGATCAGCATTGCGACCGTCAACGATCCGGAGGCAGAGTGAGTTCGACCGGACTCGTGCAATTTCGTGACTAAGCGTATCGATGCCAGAGTCCGCGTCATTTATCGGCGACTGTGGCGTTATGTCGTGCCATACAAGCTGGTTGCTTTCATTGCGGTCATCGGCATGGCGTCCACGGCCCTTGTCGAAGCAAGCCTGGTATATCTGCTCCAGCCGCTGATGGACGAAGCGCTGGTCGCACAGAACCTTGAGACCGTGCGCTGGATGCCGATCGCGTTCGTCGCAATTTTTATCGCGCGAGGTGTATCGGGATTCGCAACCGAGCTGTCGCTAGGCTGGATCGGTCGTAATGTAATCAGCTCGTTGCGTCGCGACGTTTTTCGCAAGTTTTTGACACTGCCGACTCGCTTTTTTGAATCGCACAGCACGGGACCGCTGCTATCCCGGCTGACGTACAACGTCGAGATGGTTTCCGAGTCTGTGACCAACGTTGTCACGATTGCCGTTCGCGACGTCCTGACCGTCATTGCCGCATTCACCGTCATGCTATTGCAAAGCCCGAAGCTCACGCAGTTCGTGGCAATTCTGATTCCGGTCATTGCTTTGCTTGTCCGAGTCATGGGCGTTGCGTTTCGACGCTACAGCAGCCGCATTCAGGATTCGGTCGGCGAAGTAACGCAGGTCACAGAGGAAATCGTCACCGGCAATCGTGTCGTAAAAATATTCGGTGGCTACGAGTACGAGAAAGACCGTCTCGATGAAGTCGACGAGCGCAACAAGAAGCAGAATCTGAAACTGATTCGCGTGCGCTCGATGGGCGTTGCCGTTACGCAATCCATTTTCGGTTTGGGCGTTGCGGGCGTCATCTACATGGCGGGCAGGGAGTCGGTTGCTGGCAATCTGAGCCCAGGCCAGTTTATTTCGTTCTTCAGCGCAATGATGCTGATGCTGCAGCCGGTCAGGCGGATTACTAATGTGAACGCAACCTTGCAGCGTGGCGTTGCGGCGTCTGACAGCCTTTTCACGGTGATCGACGAACCGGACGAGCTCGATACCGGAACGGTAGAGATCGGCCGCGCAAAAGGCAGCGTCGAGTTTCGCAATGTCAGTTTTTCTTACGGCGATGATACCGGGCCGGTGCTCGACGACGTTTCTATCGCGGTCGAGCCGGGTCAGACACTGGCAATTGTCGGCCAGTCGGGCAGCGGCAAATCCACACTCGTCAGCCTGCTGCCGCGGTTTTACGATGTTGACGCGGGCGAGATATTGCTGGACGGCCATCCGATCCGCGGCTATTCGTTGAAGAGCTTGCGGGACAACATCAGTCTGGTGAGTCAGGACGTGATTCTGTTTGACGACACGATCGCAAATAATCTTGCCTATGGCGAGCTGCGCAAGTATTCGCATGACGAATTGATGCAGGCGGCAGAAGCCGCGTATGTGCTCGACTTTGCGCACGAAATGCCCGAGGGGCTCGAGACCTGGGTAGGGGACCGCGGCGTGCTGCTATCCGGCGGCCAACGCCAGCGAATCGCGATCGGCCGTGCATTGCTGAAAAACGCGCCGGTGTTGATTCTCGACGAAGCGACGTCATCTTTAGACACCCAGTCGGAGCGACGCATTCAGGATGCCCTGAATAAGCTGATGAAAAACCGGACGACGCTCGTCATCGCACATCGTTTATCGACGGTGGAACGGGCAGATCGCATTATCGTACTCGATCGCGGGCGCATCGTTGAAGTGGGTACGCACAGCGAATTGCTGGCACATGATGGTCAGTACGCTTCGCTCTATCACATGCAGTTCTCTGAAGAGTAGCGGACGGCAGTATGTACAAGTGGTTGCACCGAG
>CAMYMP010000412.1 GCA_947259435.1 uncultured Woeseiaceae bacterium | reverse complement strand
ATCGGTGGTCTCATTCTAATCAGTGACCGCGGCTTATGCTATTGAATTGCACAGCCATACTGCTTTATTCGCTAATATTCGAATTATGGATGACTATCTTGCGTCCCTATATCCACAGCTGGCGGCAAAAGTGCCGAAGGTCATACTTGCCGACTTGCCGACGCCGCTCGACGAGAAGTCATTAGCTACGACCACAGGGCGGCGCCGCGTCGCGATTAAGTGCGACGACCTCACCGGGAAGCTATACGGCGGTAACAAGGTTCGCAAGCTCGAGTATCTGCTGTGCCGGGCGCGTCGAAGAAAAGCGGAACGCGTGGCTACATTCGGCACCGTTGCCTCCAATCATGCCCTGGCTACGTCCCTGTATGCTAAATCGCTCGGCTTCGAATGCATCTGTTTTTTGTCACACCAAACAAAAACCGCGAACGCGCCGCGCGTGCTCAACATGCATTTGCAGAACGGCACCGAGATCGTACGATACGGTCGCAGCCGAGCAGATCGAATTCGCACATTGCGAGATCGCCTGTGGCATCGCAACGTCTGTGCGATTCCGGCGGGCGGATCAAGCTGGCTTGGCGCTGTTGGTTTCGTCAACGCGGGCCTCGAACTTGCCGATCAGGTCGCCACGGGTCACATTGAAGCGCCAGATCGCTTGTATGTCGCTAACGGCACGATGGCTACCGCCGTTGGCATCGCGTTGGGTCTGGCACTCGCCAAACTTCCTACCGAAGTTCAGGCTGTGCAGGTCACCGATGATTTCGTGACAAGTCCGGCGCGCATGCGACGCCTGATCGTCAAAACTGCAACGCTATTACATGCCTTGGACACATCGATTCCCGCGGACCTTGCCGATCAGGCACGGTATTGTTTTCGCAGCGGATTTCTTGGCGGAGGTTATGCGAAGACGAACGCCGCAACGGACCGTGCGGTTGCGATCGCGTGCGATGAGCTGGACCTTGCTCTTGAAACGACTTACACGGGCAAGGCAATGGCGGCAATGATGCACGACCTGGACCAGAAACAATATGCCGGGCAATCGATGTTGTTCTGGAATACCTACAACTCGCGACCGCTGTCAGCGGGAGGCGATCGGCCAGACGACGTGTCGCGCCTGCCCGAGGAGTTCCTGCGTTACTTCGATTAACGCAACGATCTTGCCGCGCACTTACAGGGACTCTACGTCTTGGCCCGAGTCTTCCTCGGCTACCGCCTCTGCCTCGGCTTCACGTACTGCCTCGTCAATCATTTCGCGAACCTCGAGTAATGTCGGTGCATCCGGATCGATTTCGACCGTGTTGCGCACGAGTCGCGCATTGGCGAGCACTTCGTCGTCCCGATTGCCGAGTCGCAACGGAACACCGTCCGCATTGCCCGCGATTAAACGTGCCTGGTCGCTGTACCGGAAATCGACACCGGACTCTCCGCTGTGATTCTCGAACAATTGCTCGAGACGCCGTTCCGGGCTGACTGCATCATCTTCGAGGGGCGCATGGCTTTCGAAATACCACTCGCCATCCAACTGGCCGAGAAGAAAAGGCTCATTGATGATGGCTACCGGCTCGCCGACGTCGACGATCTCGTACAGATATTCGATGTTCTCGGGATACAGGCGCACACAGCCATGACTCACGCGCATGCCGACGCCGTAGGGCTGATTGGTGCCGTGAATAAGATAACCCGGCATTTCCAGTTTGAGTACGCGGTGCCCAAGCGGGTTGTCGGGCCCGGGAGGAATTACCGACGGTAACGGATTGCCCAATTCGGCATGCTCCTGGCGTACGGACCACGGTACGTACCAGTGCGGGTCCTTCGCTTTGGCCGAAACTGTCGTTACGCCAAGCGGTGTCTCCCAGCCAACGCGTCCGATGCCGATCGGGTAGGTTTTGACGATTTTCGCCTGTCCTGCAGGGACCTTTGGAAAATAGAAAAGGCGTTTGGATGCGATGTTGAGGACTATGCCCTCCCTCGGGACATCGGGAAGGACGTACTGTGTGGGCAACAGGACCGGCGTGTTTTCACCGGGCAACCAGGGATCGACGCCCGGATTGGCCGCTATCAGTTCATCGTAACCGAGGCCGTAGGCGCGCGCCAGATCCGACAGCGTGTGCTGACTTCCTGCAAACACGACCTGCACGGTACCGACAACTGACTGCTGTGGCGATTCCAGCACGAAATGGTTAGCCGGAATCGGTTCCTGAACCGTTCGCTTACTGAGTTGCGCGACCGGTTCCCGATAGCCCGGTGCAGTGCCAAAGAAGTCTTTCAGTGAGCCACAACCGCTTAGTGCAACGAGCGGCACCAGTAACGCAATCCGGCGTAGTATGGCGCCGTTACTCCTCTTCGGAAATCTGCAGCGTCGACTGAGGTGGTATGCAGTTGGGAATGCGGCCTTCCTGCCTGGCCTGGTTATAAAGCGGCAGGGCATCAATCCACTGCGAGACCAGCGCATCGATACGTTTGTCACTGGACGGATGCGTAGAAATAAATTCGGCCGGGGCTTCATCTGCTTCATTGGTCATATTTTGCCACAACGGCACCGCTGCACGCGGGTCGAAGCCAGCCTTCGCCATGTACTTCAGACCGATGACATCAGCTTCACTTTCCTGATTGCGGGAAAACGGCAACATGATGCCGAAGGCCGCGCCCTGATTGAGGGCCTCGTAGGCTGTGTAGGTTGCGCCCCGGTGTCCGCCGCCAAGGAGCACTGCAGCGACCTGGATGCCTACATTGGACAGCTTGCCGCGCGACGCCCGCTCTTTCGAGTGATCGGCTGTCACGTGTGCAATCTCGTGGCCAATGACCGCAGCCAGCTGGTCCTGATTCTGCGCCGCCTTGAGGATGCCCACCATCACACCGATCTTGCCGCCCGGCATTGCGAACGCATTGACGGCGTCGTTATCGAAAATGGCCATTTCCCA
>CAMYMP010000411.1 GCA_947259435.1 uncultured Woeseiaceae bacterium | reverse complement strand
CAACGGGCGCGGCATCGAGCCGCATAATGCGTCGGAAGAACTCCAGGCACAGTACTACGAAGAACTGCTCGAATGGACCACTGACGAGAAGATTCTCACGTTCGTATTCGAGGCGTTCGATGAGCCGTGGAAAGGTTCTCCTGATCCGCTGGAGCCTGAAAAACACTGGGGTCTTTTCAATCTCGACCGCACACCGAAACTCGTGATGCGGGATCTCTATAAGGAGTTGCTGCCACCCGCCCTGCCGGATGAGAAAACTGCCGAGGCTGCTTCCTGACGATTTGACAGCGCTGTCAGAAACGTTTGTAATGTCCAATCGAATTCGGTTAGACAAAGATGCAACTCAATAAGCATGAAGCCGATATCCAAAACCACGATTGACGACGTCGCCGACCTCGCCGGCGTATCGATCAAGACCGTATCTCGCGTCGTCAACCATGAACCCAATGTTCGCGAAACGACCCGGGACAAGGTTGAAAAGGCGATCGCCAAACTCAACTATCGTCCAAACCTGTCGGCACGAAGTCTCGCCAGTCATCGCTCACATATCATCGTCCTCGTGTACGACGACCCGAGCGCTTACGAACTGCCCAGCCAGGGATACGTCACCAGCATGCAGGAGGGCGCTCTTCGTGCTTGCAGGGCAGCAGACTGTGAGTTGCTGATACATCCCTGCAATTACCGCAATAAGAATGTTGCTGGTGAGATCAGGGCGCTTATCGGGCGCGCCCGCCCGGACGGTGTCGTTCTCGCGGCGCCGTTGTCGAACATGCCGAAGATCGTAAGCGTTATCAAGGCAACCAATACCCCTTTCGTGCAGCTTTCCCCCGGCAAGAAAAACGGTAAGCAGCTTTCCGTCGTGACCAACGATCGCGAGATCAGTGCAGAGATGACGCGTTACCTTGCGTCGCTCGGCCACAAACGGATCGCGTTCATTACAGGACATCCGCGTCACAAGGCGGTTGGCAATCGGTTCAAGGGCTACCAGGACGGACTTGAGCAGAGTGGCCTGTCATTTTCCGAACAGCTCGTCATTGCGGGCGATAACTCGTTTGGCTCCGGTGAATCCTGCGCGGCCAGGCTGCTCGCCCGCAAACGGCCACCGACCGCCATATTTGCGGCCAACGATGACATGGCAGCCGGAGTCATTCGCGCGGCCGATCGCCTGGGCGTGGCTGTGCCCGGGCAACTCTCGGTCGCCGGCTTCGACGATATCGCACTCGCCCGCCAGATCTATCCTACGCTGACGACGATCCGGCAGCCGCTCGCGGCGATGGCCGAGAGAGCGGCCCTCGCGCTGGTAGGTGAAAGCAAGCCAGGCACAGAGGTCGTGCCCGCATCGGTACAAGTCCGCGAGTCGACGGGGCCTGCGGCCGAGTAGGCACCGATTAGCGAACGAAGCGGATGCTATCCAGGTAAATGGTGACGGGTGTGCTGCGCCCGACAAGCGTCACGACAAAACCGGTCTTGATGCTCGACAGGTCGAGCTTCTTCAGCGGAATGCTGTAGCGCTGCCACTCCCGCGTCAGCTCGATGCCATCGATCTTATTGATGCCCGAGTCAGGATGCGCCCTGTCCTTCTCGAGCAGGCCAACGCCGAGGCTGACGCGCTCGCCGCCGTATTCACCGCGGGCCCAGAGTTCCAGTTCCTTCGCCCCCGTCAGGTCAAAGCCACCGTCCATATCGCCCCAGTTGTTGGGCGGGTGCTGCCAGGCGACGCCGACCCAGCCGAACTTGCCCTCGTAACGCATCTTGATGCTTCTTGCGCCTTCATAAGGCTTTTCGGCGTAGTCGCCGTCGAGCGTCAGGTGATCGATACCGCCCATCCAGCCCGAAGGAACCCAGGGCATGTTCAGGAAGCTGTCCTCGTAGACGGATACCGGGAAGCGCCTGCGCGGCTCGCCTTTTACCCGCAGCGGCACATTAGCCGTGGCCGCGTTGCCGGCGTCATCGTACGCATAGAAGAACAGCCGATACGGGCCCGGCTCGTCGGGCATGCGCACTATTGCCCCATCGGCGCGACTCTCGATTACGGCGCCCTCGATGTCAGACATATTGGGCCTGAAATCGCCGCCGGTATTCGTTTCGCCCGACTCGGGTCGCAGCACCCAGCGGACGCTAACCTCGCTTCCCTCGGGATCTGCAACGACGGACTTCACCCTGACATCCGCACCCGGGTCGACCTGCGCGTTGCCATCGAGGACAAGTGGTTCGAGCATGGGAGCGAGATCATGCGGCGAATTACCGGACCATAATTCGATCATAACATCGACCGCGCCGGTGCGTGAGCCGTCCTCGAGGAACATGCCGAACCAGGTTGCCGTCGCCTCCATTTTGTGACCCCAGAGGAATGCGTAGGAGCCCAGCGCAAAGCCCGGCGCAGCCGCGATGCCTTTCTCGTAGCTTTCCTTGTAGAAATCGGCCTTTTCGGTGCTGGTTTGCTCGTAGGGTGCGCCCCACTCCGTTTTCGGCATCTCCCAGGGACCCACGGGCCCGAACTCGGTCAGCACGAAGGGTTTTGTAGCGCCGCCGTCGCGGAGGAACCCGGGGATCACCTGCGCCCCGCCATATGCGTTCACACCGTGAATGTCGATCGCCGGACTCTTGTTATGCAGGTATTCGATGCGCCCGCCGTGCGCGAAAGCGGTCACGGTCATCGTCGGGTGGTGAGGGTCGAGGTCCTTGACCATAGCGGCGATGTCATTCACAGCCTTCCATATCACCGGGTTGTCACCCTCGTCGAAGCCCTCCATCTCGTTGCCGATGCCCCAGAGCAGAAGCGCCGGGTGGTCTTTGTAACGTTCTACTATGCCGCGGGCGCGCTCGAACTGCGCTGCAACCTGGTCCGGGTCGTTGTAATCGAAGCCATGGCGTTCATGGCCGAGCCAGATGCCGACGGTCACGGTCAGGCCGAGCGCATGCGCCTC
>CAMYMP010000410.1 GCA_947259435.1 uncultured Woeseiaceae bacterium | reverse complement strand
ATGGCAACTTCCCGGGAATGATCGAACCTTCGGCGGGGTATCACGGCATTCGTTTCTACGAGACCTTCGGCGACTTCGGTTTCACGATGAAAGCCCGATGCGAGACATTGCGCACGCTGGGGCAGGCGATGAGCCCGTTCAATGCCTTCATGATGTTACAGGGCCTGGAAACGCTGCCCGTGCGCATGGACCGCCACTGCGAAAACGCGCGCGGCGTGGCGGAATTCCTGCTCGGGCACCCTGCGGTGAGCTGGGTCAACTACGCGGGGCTCGAAGACAACAAGTACCGTACTCAGGTCGAGAAATACTTGCCGCACGGCGCCAGTTCAATACTGACCTTCGGCGTCAAAGGCGGCATTGCCGCAGGCCAGGAATTCATCAACCGCGCCCAATTCATGAGCCATCTTGCCAATGTCGGCGATGCCCGTACGCTGATTATCCATCCCGCCTCAACCACGCACCGGCAGCTCAATGAAGAACAGCAACTATCCGCCGGAGTGACCCCCGACATGGTGCGCATCTCGGTGGGGCTGGAAACGCTCGACGACATACTCTGGGATCTCGATCAGGCGCTGAGCCCTGTGTCCTGACATCACTAATGGCGCGGAAACGACAGACCGGAATCGGACCCCTGATACGGGACGGCTAGGAGAGTAAGGTGCAATGGCACGATGACAAAGTAGGGTTCGGCACGCAGATTCGCAGATCGCCTTTTTTTGACGCAACGCTCAAGAGCGGAGCTCAGGCGTTTTCGGTTTACAACCACATGTATATTCCCCGGGATTTCGGCGATCCGGTGGAAAACTACTGGAATCTCATCAATGCGGCCATTCTTTGCGATGTTGCCGTGGAGCGCCAGGTCGAGATTACCGGTCCGGATGCGGCTCGTTTCGTACAGCTTTTGACGCCGCGAAATCTGTCGACATGCGAGGTCGGTCACTGCAAATACGTCCTGATTACCAGCGATACCGGGGGCATTATCAACGACCCGGTCTTGCTCCGGCTTGGCGAGAATCATTTCTGGTTATCCATCGCCGATAGCGATGTCCTGCTATGGGCCAAAGGCGTCGCCGTCAACGCGGAGCTGGATGTAAGAATCGAGGAGCCGGACGTGTCACCGCTGCAGTTACAGGGGCCCAGCGCGCTGGAGATCATGCAGTCATTGTTCGGTGAGGAAATACGAAAGCTCCGCTATTTCCGGTTTCGGGAAATGGCACTGGACGATATCCCCTTGGTCGTGTCGCGCACCGGCTGGTCCAACGAATTGGGCTACGAAATATTCCTGCGCGACGGTTCACGCGGAGAGGAGTTATGGCAACGATTGATGGATGTCGGAGAACCATTGGGTCTTCGCGCGGGCCATACGTCGACGATCCGGCGTGTCGAGGCCGCGATGCTCTCGTACCGGGCTGATATGGATATCGATACGAATCCCTTTGAGTTGGGCCTTGGCCGGCTCGTTGACCTGAGCATGGAGGCAGAGTTTATCGGCAAGGCGGCGCTGCGGCGCATACAGGCTGAGGGAATTCGGCGACAGTTAGTTGGGCTGGAATTTTCGGGCCCGCCGCTCGATGCTCCCAATACCCGATTCTGGCCGCTGTTCGCCAAGGATAACGAAGTGGGCATCGTCACCTCCGCCGTGCACTCACCAAGACTCGATCGCAATATCGCCCTGGCGATGGTGACAGCCGATTGCGCCACGATCGGTTCTGAGTTGCGCCTATTCGGCACTTTCGGTGGTGCCGCTGCAACCGTCGTCGACAAACCGTTCATTGAACCCCCGGAGCAACTTACACAGGTGTTTGATAAAGGTTAGTCCCGAAACCGGGACCGAATATCCGGTGCAATGACCGAGGCCGACAACCAGACAGTCGCTCGACTAATGCAATTGGCGGAGAGGGTGGGATTGCCGCTTCGCGGCCGGGCATGCAGCTTCGCGGCTGCGCCCGTCGAACAGGGTTCTCGTCCTCAACCCCTCTCGGCCAGAAAACAAAAGGCCCCGTAAAGGGGCCTTTGATTTTCTGGCGGAGAGGGTGGGATTCGAACCCACGGTACGGGAGAACCGTACACCTGATTTCGAATCAGGCCCATTCGACCACTCTGGCACCTCTCCTCTGATCGTCCCAGTGGGGCAGCGGATTGTACGCAATGGCTGCAAGGTTGGCCAGATCTAGTCGTTGTCCGGGGTCTCTTCTTCGAAGCCTTCGACTTTGCGGTAAAGAACGTAGGAATAAACAATTGGAATCAGCGCAACAACCACGATTGAGCCAATCAGCCATCCCTCGGAAAATCGAATAAAGGCGTTGAGGAACATGAAAAACCCAATCAGAACGAAAATCCAGCCACCCAGTCGATGCGTGCGGTTCCACACTTCGTCGCTGGCAAGCGTCCACGGCGTTCGAATACCAATGAAAAAGTTCTTTCGCACTTTTCCGAGGTAGTTTCCAAGCACGATGAACACGTTGGTGCGCACAATGGTCATCAGGTCTCGCTCCCGTCATTATCTTGTTCCTGCGACGAATCGCCCGGAGAAAATATATCCAGCAACATTGCCATCACTTCCTGCAATACCGTCGCATTCAGTGAATACACAATGTGTTGGCCACGTCTCTCGGTGCGCACAAGATCTGCTGCTTTCAGAATATTGAAATGATGTGACAGCGAAGGCTTCGAGATAGTGAATGCAGTGGCGATTTCGCCTGCGGTCTTTGAGCCCTCCTGCAGTCGCTTCAGAATCGCACGTCGTGTCGGATCGGCGAGGGCCTTGAAAACCGGTTGCTGTGGCGAAGACATTTGTATATTTCGACAAATATCGAAACAAATGTCAATTACGTCAGTATCCCGAACGAGTCTCCGCTGATTTCCTCGACCGTCTAGGGTAGCCTTTGACGGGTGCGTGTCTTGCTTATCATCATGCTGGCGGGGCTGATCGG
>CAMYMP010000409.1 GCA_947259435.1 uncultured Woeseiaceae bacterium | reverse complement strand
ATTTATTCAGTCGATGCACGACCCCTTGCACGAGATCGCACCGCATTTTGTCGCCCAGGCAACGCGCATGGGCGGATCATTGATGCGCGTGTATCGCGACACCCGGTTCTCAAAGAACAAGCTGCCGTATAAGACCAACATTGGTATCCAGTTTCGTCATGAGCAGGCAAAAAACGTGCACGCACCCGGGTACTACGTGCACATCGATCCTGAACAGGTTTTCATCGGAGTCGGGATGTGGCGCCCCGAGTCCGATCCACTTCGTGGCATACGGGAACGTATTGCTGCCAAGCCGGCCGAGTGGAAGCGTGCCTCGCGGGACAAGACGTTTCGACGCCACTTCGAGCTCGGCGGCGAATCGCTGACGCGACCGCCACGCGGTTTCGACAAGGACCATGAGCTGATCGACGATATCAAACGCAAGAGCTTCATGGGCGTCAGGAATCTGGAAAGGAAAGACTGCTTGAGCCCGCAGTTTCAGCGCAAGGTCGAGACCTCATTCAAAGCCGCAACGCCGTTCATGCGTTTTCTTTGCAAGTCTGTCGGCGTCCCCTTCTAGTCGATAGTAAGAACGATTTTGCCCATATGCCGACTGCTTTCCATCAGGGCATGGGCGGCCGCGGCGTCTTCCAACGCAAATGTGGAATGGATGATCGGCTTGACCTGCCCGGAGTCAAGCAACGGCAGCACGTGCTCCTGTAGGCTGCGCGCAATTGATGCTTTCTCTGTGACCGTCTGCGGCCGCAATGTCGATCCGGTGATTGTCAGGCGCCTTCCCAATACCACGCGCATATTCAGTTCGGCGGTCGGGCCCTTCAGGAACGCGATGATCGCGTAACGGCCGTCGAGCGCCATGCTATCGAGATTTTTCTGCATGTAAGGTCCGGCCACCATGTCGAGCAGTACGTCAACACCGCGCCGGTCAGTGAAGTCTCTGACAACCTTCTGCCAATCCTCGTCCCGGTAGTTGATT
Source organism: uncultured Woeseiaceae bacterium (assembly GCA_947259435.1). The sequence continues at coordinate 3,507 of CAMYMP010000409.1, read as the reverse complement.
GCCTTGTCGGCGCCGAGGTCCTCGCAGAAACGACACTTGGCATCGGTTCCGGCGGTCGTTATGACTGTGCAACCTGATGCTTTGGCAAGCTGAATCGCAGTTGTGCCAATGCCGCTGGATCCACCGTGCACGAGAAAGGTCTCGCCAGCACTCAGATTGCAGCGCATGAAAACGTTGTACCAGACCGTGAAGTACGTCTCCGGGATCGCGGCTGCCTCCAACCGGGTCAGATCGCCCGGAATGCGCAGGCAGTGACCCTCGTTAACCCGGCAAAACTCGGCGTATCCACCGCCATGAGTCAGCGCCATCACCGTGTCGCCGCGCGCCCAACGCGTTGTGCCGGACCCGATCGCTACAACTTCGCCGGCGACTTCGAGGCCGGGCAAAGGGCTGGCATCGGCCGGCACGGGATACAGTCCTCGTCGCTGCAGGATGTCGGGACGGTTGACGCCAGCCGCATGCACCTTGATCAGAACCTCCCCGTCGCGAGGCGTCGGCGTCGGGATAATTGCCATCTTCAGCGCCTCGGGCGGCCCGGGCTCGGCGATCGAAATGGCGCGCATGGTTTGGGAAATTTCACTCATGGACACACGACACGTTATGTGGATACTGGCGTGGCATCAATAGCAACCGGCCCCACCATGTCCGACAACGCGATCCTCTGGAATCCAGGAGACGAGCAGAAGCGCTCGACTGCCATGTATCGCTTCATGCGGCAGCACGGCTTCGATCGCTATGAAGAGCTGTATCAATGGTCGATCGATGATTCGGCGGCTTTTTGGGAGGCACTGTGCACGTTTTGCGAGGTTCGCTTCGATAATCCGCCTCATACCATCTTGTCGCGGCCAGACAACATCATGGATGCGGGCTGGTTTGCCGGCAGCGAACTGAATTTTGCGGCGCATCTGTTGCGCCAAACCGGCGCGCGTGCGGCGCTCATCTTCTGCGGCGAGGACGGCGGTCGGCGCGAACTGAGTTTTGACGATTTGCGGCAGTCGGTCGCCGAGGTAGCCGCCGGACTGCGCGATGCAGGGGTGGTCAAGGGCGATCGTGTTGCCGGGTTCTTGCCCAACTGTCCGGAGGCGATCATTGCGATGCTCGCAGCATCCAGTATCGGCGCAATCTGGTCGTCATGCTCGCCGGATTTTGGCATCAACGGCGTTGTTGATCGCTTCGGCCAGATCGAGCCGAAAGTGCTCTTCGCGACCAGTGGCTATTTCTACAACGGTAAACACATTGATTCATTGCCGGTGGTCGCCGGCGTGGTTGAGGCGATACCAAGCATTACGACGACCATAATCGTAGATTTTCCTGACGGCGGTGGAAATACTGCGACCGGTAACGCCGTCGCATGGGATGCTTTTCTACGTGCCGGCGCAGAACTCGATTTCCGGCCGGTCGATTTCGATCATCCGCTGTACATCATGTACTCGTCCGGTACCACCGGCGTACCGAAATGCATCGTGCACGGGCACGGAGGCACGCTGCTGCAACATCTCAAGGAGCACGTGCTGCACACTGATATTTCCGCCGCCGATCGACTGTTTTATTTCACCACCTGCGGCTGGATGATGTGGAATTGGCTTGCCAGTGGCCTCGCCTCCGGCGCGACGCTGATTCTTTACGATGGTTCGCCTTTCTTCGACGATGGTCAGGTGTTGTGGAAGATGGCGGAGCGCGAGCGCATTAGCGTGTTTGGCACGAGCGCCAAATACCTGTCGGCTCTGGAGAAGGCCGGTGTTCGTCCGCGTGACGGCTATGAGCTGTCAGATCTGCGAGCCGTTTTGTCGACGGGTTCGCCGCTGGCGCCTGAGAGCTTTGACTACGTGTACGACGCGATCGGCGCTGACCTGCAGCTCGCATCGATAGCGGGTGGTACGGATCTTCTGAGTTGCTTCGCAATTCGACGAGTCCGGTCGCGCCGTAGTTGAACAGCATGGCGAACTCGTTTGCACGCAACCATTCCCGTCGGCACCGGTGTGCTTCTGGAATGACACGGAAAATGCGCGTTACAGGGCCGCCTATTTCGAGCGCTTTCCAGGCGTCTGGGCGCATGGCGACTTTGCCGAGCTGACACGAAACGGCGGGTTGATCATTTACGGACGTTCGGATGCGGTCCTGAATCCGGGCGGAGTGCGTATCGGCACCGCGGAGATTTACCGGCAGGTCGAGAAGCTCGATGAGGTGGTCGAGAGCATCGCGATAGGGCAGAACTGGGAAGACGATGTGCGCGTTGTCCTGTTTGTCGTCTTGCGCCCCGACATCGAGCTTGATGACGAACTCCGCGCGCGTATCCGTGCGGTTATCCGCAGCAACACGACGCCGCGCCATGTTCCTGCCAAAATCATTGCGGTAAGCGACATCCCGCGCACGAAAAGCGGCAAAATCGTCGAACTTGCAGTACGCTCCATCGTGCACGGAGACACCGTCAAGAACAAAGAGGCCCTTGCAAATCCTCAAGCACTCGAGAACTTCCGTAACATTGCGGAGCTCGGCGAAGCATAGGACGAATGATTGATAGCGGATCGCGATATCCTGGGCATCGAAGTCAGCCGCGGCCGCGTGCTGCCCGAGTGGATCGATGTCAACAAGCACATGAACGTCGCTTACTACGTGCTCGCGTTCGACCAGGGCGTCGACTCATTGTGGGAGCGCTTTGGAATCACTGAGGAGCACATCCGGGAAATGAACAGCTCCACATTCGCGGTCGAGTCCCACGTGATCTACCGCCGCGAACTAAAACTCGACGATCCGTTCATTGTGACGGCGCAAATTCTGGCTTACGACGAAAAACGCATTCACCAGTTCCAGCGCTTGTATCATGCCGAGGAACTGTTCCTCGCAGCGACGGCGGAGTGGATGAATCTGCACGTCGATCTGGCCACGAGGCGAGTTGCACCGTGGCCCGAAACGATTCTGGATGACATCGGCCGGGTCACTGCGGCGCAGGGTGACTGGACTTATCCGGAGGAGGCGGGAAGACAAATGACTGTGGCGAGACCAATTTTCAGTGCTGGAGGGGCGCGGGCATGAGCCGGCAACTACTACTTGCGATCGACCAGGGTACGAGCAGTAGCCGTACAGTGATTTACGATAATGCGGTTACGGTTATCGGCAGCGCGCAGCAGGAATTTCCGCAAATCTACCCACAGCCGGGTTGGGTCGAACATGATCCCGAGGCAATCTGGCGATCGGTGCAGGACGTTACGCGAAAGGCGATGCAGGACGTCGGCGCGACCGCGGCTGACATTGCCGCGATCGGCATCACCAATCAGCGCGAGACCACGCTGATCTGGGATCGCCAAAGTGGGGCATGTATTCACAATGCGATCGTGTGGCAGGACCGGCGCACGGCGAGCTATTGCGAACGGCTCAAGGCCGACGGTGCCGAGTCGCTCGTCAGCCAGAAGACAGGCCTGAAACTGGATCCCTATTTCTCGGCAACGAAGATCGCCTGGATGCTGGACAACGTTCAGGGAGCTCGCGAGCGCGCTGCCAATGGTGAAC
>CAMYMP010000408.1 GCA_947259435.1 uncultured Woeseiaceae bacterium | reverse complement strand
ATGCCGGCGACATTTTGGCTCGTCATCGGCTACCTCGTGCTGTATCTGTCAACCAGGTTCGATGGTCCAGCGAAGACCTTCGGGCGCGGGCTGGCAATCTGGACGTTCATAATATCGGGATTCATTGTCTTGGCTGGTGCCTACGTCACGGCGAGTGGGCTGTGTCCAATTGATGCCTGGATGAATTGTGGCAGCTAATCGAGGTCTCAAGAAATGACTGATATTCGGCGATGGTGTTGTGGCCCGGACGGCCGACCAGACTTCGGCAAAATGACGGAATTTATGGAACGGCATGAACGTGGCAACAGATTTGACGCCATAGGATGGGCCCTGTTCTTCGTTTGGGTAGGAGTTGCCTGGCTGGCTGGCTTCGGCCTGGGCGCAGGATTGCTCGGAGTAGCCGTTATTACGCTAGGCATGCAGGGAATTCGTAGGATTTACGGTGTTCCAATCGAGGGGTTTTGGGTTCTGGTCGGTCTGGGCTTTGCGGTGGCGGGCCTGTGGCAGTGGATTGACATACAAAAGCCACTGCTGCCATTTATCTTCATTGCTATCGGAATCGCGGTTCTTTTGTGGGGCGTGCAACCGAGATCCCGTGACAAACATCCGAGACATTGACCGCGCAATGGACTGAAGATTGCTCGGAACAACGGCCGCTAATAGCCGTCAGCTGCCGGTCATATTGCTGATTTCTGCGATTTTGGAATCACCGCTTTGAGCGTCAGTGGCTCCGAATTGTGACGATGTTGGCACTATCGACGTTACGTTAAATATCATTTGAGAGTTGGCTCTCAGCATCAGACGCGCTATCGCCCTAATCTGGCCGGACCATCGTTTATGGAGTGGTCCGCAATGAACGCAGAAGACCTGACGCCGGAGTCCATAGGGCAACCGGCAATCGAACAGACCGATCGGTCACAATTTATCAACCGAACCTATATGCACCTGCTCGGCGCTATTTTCTTGTTTGCGGGCGTCGAGTTCCTGCTTTTTCAAACGCCATACGCAGAGCAACTTGCGATATTCATGCTCCAGAAATCGTGGCTTGCTGTGCTGGGCGCATTTATTGTCGTTTCATGGATTGCGAGTCACATCGCGCATCGAGTCGAGTCTAAAGGCGCGCAGTATGCGGCACTTTTCGGCTTTGTGCTTGCAGAGGCGATAATCTTCATTCCTATGTTTTACATCGCCATGGCGATCGACCCGACGATCATCGACTATGCGGTGGCAATCACGCTTGGAGCTTTCGTCGTGCTGTCCGCAGTCGCTATGTTCAGCGGCCGTGATTTCTCTTTCTTGCGTACATTCCTGATGTGGGGTGGCGTGGTTGCGCTCGGTACAATCGTGATGGGTATTCTCGTCGGATTCGATCTCGGTACCTATTTTTCCATGGCCATGATCGGTTTCGCGGGTGCCTCGATACTCTACGATACGTCGAAAATTCTTAAGGTGTATCCTGAAGACCGTTATATTGCGGCTGCGCTTGAGCTGTTTGCGTCGATAGCGCTGATGCTGTGGTATGTATTGCGGTTCTTCTTGTCGCGCGACTAATCGCTTCGCGGAAATATGATCAAAACGCCCGCTGCAGTAAGCTGCAGCGGGCGTTTTGCGTGATACTGGGCGAATTGCAAGGCCGTTATGCCCTGAACTATTGATTCTGCTTGACCTCGAAGGCTAATTGGCAATCATACGAACATTGATGAAGAAAAAGCGCAGACCTCGAGGCACGCCCAACCAGTGACAAGAAGAAACAACATGCTCGTCCTGTGTCTGCTCCTTGCGGCCTGTTCGCAGCAGCCCGTGATCGATGAGGAGATGATGCGCTTTGATGGTGCCATGCCTGCAGACTTCGGTGGCTCCTGGGAACGCAACTATGCGCTCGATGACGACGTCAACGCCGTACTTCGCGAGGCGTATTACAGGCTCAGCCAGACTTCGGCAGACCAGCGCTATTCCATGCGCCCCGGCACTGCGATGGCGTCGTCAAAAGACGTGTCTTCAGTAGTCGCGCTGGCGCGCCTTGCAGAATTGATTACGCGACCGGACGTACTCACTATTTCGCAAGACGATTACGAGATCAGCATTGCGAGAAAGGGCGATTTCGCAATGACCTGTGCATTCTACGATGGGGTCGCGAAGGGCATCGATAGTGTCTATGGGACAGAGATATGCGGCTGGGATGGTCAGCAGCTCGTCTCCAATCTCGTGCTGCCGGATGGCTTGCAGGTTACTCACCGCTTCACGATCTCCGCGGATAGCGAGCAACTACGCGTGGTGACGACCGTGTCATCCAGCACGTCACGAATCCCGTTCACTTTGCGGCGCTTCTATACGAAATTCGACCGGCCCAGGTCCTTCTTCAATTGCATCGAGACACTCAGCATGAAACGCGTATGCAGCACCGGCGAGATAGAGCCGTGAGCCGGGTCAATACCCGTCGCAGATTGCTCGTGTTGCAGGCGCTCATTCTGTTAACCGGCCTGAATCAGCAACTCGTGGCCGATGCGCGCGAACTTGCGGCGCTCGACGTGTCCATCGCGGTCTTCGATCCGGGCGTGCCTGCAGACGCGTCCGTGCACCGCGACCTGCAGGTGTTTCCGCGTATTCGCGAGATCGAAGCGCGGTTGCTCCCGTTCGTTTTGCGTGACACGTTGGGCGCAAGTAATGCATGGGGCGCTGTGCGGGTCGTGCCCGAGCCCGACGTTGCCGCGGAGCTGCTCGTGTCCGGGAGGATTATCCGGTCCGACGGGGAATCTCTCGAGCTCGAGATTCAGGCCGTCGACGCAAGCGGACGTGCATGGCTCGACCAGACGTTCACTGGCCCGCATGGCAGTCGACAACTCTATGCCGATATTGCAGAAGGCCTGCTGCTGGCGCGCGGCAATCTGGACGACAAGGCTCTTGCAGACATCGCTGAAATTTCTTTGCTGCGCTATGCG
>CAMYMP010000407.1 GCA_947259435.1 uncultured Woeseiaceae bacterium | reverse complement strand
AGTGAAACCGGGCGAAACGTCCCGTCCTCACTAAGCCACAGTGCGATGACACTGTACATGCGGTTCGGAATGAGCCTTTTCACGAAGATACTTGCGTAGTTGCCGCGATGTCCGCAGCGGGTTATAGCCAGGCCGCTTCCCCGCATCCAGTCCCGCAAAGTAATCGGGTCAGGATAGCCGGGCTCCGCCTGGGTTGGCCCAATAACCGGGGCACCGGGATCAAGGTGCGCCGGGACCTGCGCTCGGTCCAGCAGGCCATTCACAAAAGTTCCTACATCCCGAAGCGGAACATTGAGATTGGGCATAACGTCGGGTGGAACCGCTGCCAGATTCGGAAATGTGGTTGCAAGAACAGCATTTTGATCGCTGGCTGGTGTCAATGGAACCGGCGATGGCCCTACGGGATCAAGCTCGTCAACCGTGTTGAAGCCGAAGGTCGGGTTCGGCGCGAAATCATAAGAGTAAAGCGGTTCGCCCAGTAGGCGATTGGCGCCTGTCACCACACGACCCTGGGCTATGTGAACATCTGTTTTCCAACCCTCGGCATGTAGAATGCCACACAACGGAAAAACGCCGATCGCCAGACTGATCAATCGAGCTGCATACCAAACTCTTCTGCTTTTCATGTGATTCTCCGATAGTCAAGTTTCAAAAAAACATCGGGGCTCGGAAAGCGATCTGAAACAGGCGAACAGAGCACTTTCCACCGCTCATCGTGAGAATCAGCCTATCGCCGTATGGCGTCACGATACTTGAAGTTTTGAGGAAGAATTCGGTAAGAATTCGCTAGGCGAGCGTGAATCTAGTGGATACGATTCAATACTTCGAATGCACCCATAATTTTCGATACATCTTCATCGCGCTGATGGGGAAACGCGCGGAAGTAGTCATCGCTATTGTACCCCGGCCGGGATTCTTGCAATTCTGCGAAGTACTTTCCGGCGACGTCATCTCGTCCGGCGAGCACATTGCAATAGGCCGCAATCACCGGAAACATCTGGCAATAAAAGGCCAGCAGGGCCGCCCCACGGACGGACAAATCGGCCGCATCGTCGAATCGATCGAGCATCGCATTGTTTACGGCCTGCACGCCGAGCATCGCATAGCTCATAGGATCATACGGGCTGAGTCTTCGCGCGCCATCAAGAATCTGGTTGCTCCGCTCATGATCGCCGATGTGCATCATCGCGAACCCCTGCGCAAACTGTCCGAGGGCGAAGTTTGGATTCAGCGTGTTCGCAATCTCGAACTCCTGCACTGAGCGAACAAAATTCTGATCGAGGTGCAATGCACGCCCGAGCGCCCAGTGTGCCAGAGGATCGCGCGGATCCAACGCGACGCTCTGCTGCGCCTGTTCCAGCGCGCGTTGGATCTCACCACGACGATCCGCAGTGAGCTCGAGGAATGCACGTAGCCAGTGCACGGTCGACAGCCCAGCATAGGTTCGGGCGGAGTTTGGATCTAGCCGGATTGACTGGCTGAAGAACTTTTCTCCCTGATCACAGCAATCGACTGCAAAGCTATTCAGGTGCCACCAGCCACGGTGGTACGCACTCCAGGCGTCCAGGTTGGACGGACGCTCCAACAGTGCCCGTTTCTGTTCCGCGTATTCGATCTCGACCTGGATCGAACCAACGATGAGGTTCGCGATCTCTTCCTGGATCTGAAAAACATCGTCCATATCGCCGCCGAAATGCTCGGCCCAGACCTCTACGCCTTCGACGGCGTCGGCCAATGCCACATTGACACTGATTCTGTTGCCAGAGAAGCCAATGGTTCCCTGCACGACATAGCGGACACCGAGTTTTTGGGCAACCTCTTGAACGAAATAGTTTCTACCGCGAAACATGAACGTCGACCCGCGCGCCACGACGAAAATCCAGCGAGCCCGACCGATCTGGGTGATTACGTCGTGAGTCAGACCATCGGCGAAAATTTGACGCTCCAGATCATCATCGCCCATTGTGTCGAATGGCAGAATGGCGACGGAGGGCTTGGTAGGCAGAGATAGTTCGATGCCGGTCGGAGAGTCGGGATTCCCAAGAAATTTCGTAGCCCGTTTCCGCGTCTGGCCCTGCGGCTCTACGGGCGTGATCCAACGATAACCTTGTCCGCGAACGACTTCGATGTAGTGCGGAACTTGCGCGTCGTCTTGCAGAGCTTTGCGAAGTAACTTGACTCTTTGCGCAATCGTCTCAGGACTTACCGGACGTCCGTCCCAGACCGATTCCGCCAATTCGTCTTTGGTCACCAAATCCGGCGCGGCTGACGCTAATGCGCGCAGGGTACGAAATGTCAGTTTGCTGAGCTCGAGGTCAAGACCATCGCGCACAAGACGCCGTTGTTCAACGTCCAAATCGAGGTCCCCCAATCGGAACCGGCCCTGCAATTCGTTCGAGGTTGTCGGCATAGCGCCTGCCGCCCGCCCACCCGGTGGTTTTAATTAGATAAGCGTATGATTGTAATTATTTTTCCTATACTCGCTAACGATCATAACGCGAGTTTTTGGTGGGGGCAATGCGATCCGTGCTTGTCGCGGCGAGAACCTGCTCCTATAACTGCATCTGCAAAAAATATCGCTCCCGACGGGCGACATTCGTCAATTCGACTGCAGGCAATAATCGCTATATTGGCTACCCCGCTCGGCGCTCTTGCCGCTGAGCGCGACTGCACGCGTCGCTAGGGCTGCGAGTGAACCCACTTCCCCGTGAGTTCAGATCAAGATTCTGCAAAAACAAAAAGGCCGACTCTCTTCGAGGGCCGGCCCTTTTTGTTTTGGTAGCGGGGGCGCGCTTTGTACGTTAGCAAGGTCCGCTAAACCCTTGATCGTGTTGAACGTGCCGCTAGCGGCTGCGTAGTTCCTGGCGCCCTACTGAGCGAATGTCGTCTTTTTTCCAGAGCGGTCGTTCAATCAGAGCAAATCAAGTCAATTCGATCGGCAGCTTTCGGCCA
>CAMYMP010000406.1 GCA_947259435.1 uncultured Woeseiaceae bacterium | reverse complement strand
GTTGGCGCTCGGTATCGGTTTGCAGAATATCCCGGAGGGTCTTGCCATATCGGTTGCGCTGCTGTCCGTCGGTTATGCGAAGAAGCAGTCTGCGCTCGTTGGCGCGCTTTCGGGCCTCGTCGAGCCGATTGGCGGACTGCTGGGCGCCATTGCGGTGTCGAGCGCGGCGGCACTGATGCCTTGGGCTCTGGCGTTCTCTGCCGGCGCGATGCTGTTCATTATCAGCGACGAGATCATTCCGGAAACCCACAGTGCCGGCAACAAGAGCCTGGCGACCTTCAGCCTGCTCGGTGGTTTCGTCATCATGATGGTCCTTGATACTGTTATCGGCTGACGTACCGCCTGTGAGGCCGGACGGCACCTTACGCATCGATGCTGCGGGGGCAGTGTCCTGTGCCATTCACCGCCGGCGGATTTCCCGAGAAACTGTTGCCGAACAACCAGGCTAGCGCGAATTGCCGCAGAGCATCCTCCGCGAAAGACTCGCCCCACCGGCAAATCAAGAACGTGGATGAATCACCTGATCGTGCCAAACGAGAGATTCGTAACCGAGTGACTGCGTTACACTGCGGGCTCGATTGCACTCTCTCCTAAAGCATGAACCACAGCCAATTCGAAGACGTTATCCGAGAAGCCATCGACAGGCTGCCTGATTGGGTGCATAACGCATTGGACAACGTCGAGGTGCTGGTGATCGACGAGCCCGACGAGGAGCATGATCCCGAAGGGCAGGGCCTGCTCGGTCTTTACATTGGTCTGCCGCTATCGGAGCGCGGTGTGGACTATGCGGGCGAGTTGCCGGACGTCATCTATATTTTCCGTCGCCCACACCTGGAGCTGGGCCTTCCCCCGGATCAACTTCGCGACGAAATCGTCAGAACGCTGATTCATGAAATCGCCCATTACTTCGGCATCGATGACGATCATCTCGACGAGATCGGGTGGGGCTAGTCGACGGCTGTTAAGCGAAGCACCGTCCGCTCAGGACTCGCTCCACCGCCAGAAAATCAACAGGCTCCCTCGTGAGGCCTTTTTGTTTTCTCGCCGAGTGCGGTTGAGGATGAGAGCCCTGTTCGACGAGCGCTGCGGCGCAGCCGCCAGTAGCGCAGCAATCGGAGCAGAAGAAAATTCAGATTTAATAGGGACAGGGCGACGCGATTGCGGCTCCTATCCTTTAGAATAGGCGAAAACAAAATGGTTTAGTCTTGAATACTCTGCAAATTTTCATCTCATCGCCGGGTGATGTGTGCGAGGAACGCGCGCTGGCGAACCGTGTCATCGATCGCTTGCAAAGCGAGTACATCGGCCGCTTGGTGCTCGAGCCCGTGCTCTGGGAACACGAGCCGCTGGTCGCGACCTCGACCTTTCAGCAACAGATAGTCAAGCCCTCCGACACGGATATCGTCATCGCGATCTTGTGGTCGCGGCTGGGCACGAAATTGCCGAAGGAGTTCACGCGCCCGGACGGCACACGCTATGACTCCGGAACCGAGTACGAGTTCGAGGAGGCGATCGATGGCTTCCGCAAGAACGGCAGGCCGGACCTGCTCGTCTACCGCAAGACCGCGCCTCCTTCCGTAAGGCTCGATGACGAAAAGGAGTTGCTGGAGCGCCTCGAGCAGAAGAAGAGGCTCGACGAGTTCGTCGACAAATGGTTCCACGACAAGGCGGAAGGGACGCTCAAGGCTGCCTTCCACGCGTTCGATTCACCGAGTGACTTCGAGAGCCTGCTCGAGAATCACCTGCACAAGCTCATCGAGCGGCAGTTACCCGCGAGTGTTTCCGCAACCTCCGAAGCGCGTGCGGTCTGGAAGCAGGGTTCGCCGTTCCGCGGCCTGTATTCATTCCACTTCGAGCACGCCCCGATATTCTTCGGGCGCACCAGGGCCGTGTCGGACATCCTGCAGGCACTCCGTGAGCAGGATGAGGAAGAGCGCAACTTCATAGTGATTCTCGGTATGAGTGGTGGCGGCAAGTCATCCGTGGCGCGGGCCGGGGTGTTGCCGATGTTGACCCGGCCTGGCGTCATCGAAGGCGTGGGGCTGTGGCGCCGGACTGCGTACAAACCGACGGACGTGCGCGGCGACCTTTTCACCGGCCTCGCCGGGGCGCTGTTACGCGAGTGCGCACTGCCGGGGCTCGACCCAGACAGCAAGGGTCCCGCGGAGCTCGCGCAGATCCTCGAGGAGTCGCCGCAGGCGGCGGTAGCCCTGATCAAAGCTGCCCTGAATCAGGCGGCTGCCGACGAAGGCGTGACCGGCGATGCCAGGCTGGCGCTGATCGTCGACCAGCTGGAGGAGATGTTCACGCAGGAAGACGTGTGGCCAAAGCAGCGCAAGGCCTTTGTCGACGCGCTCGATACGCTCGCGCGAAGCGGCCGTGTCTGGGTCATCTGCACGCTGCGCAGTGACTTCTATCCGCGCCTCGCGACCCTGCCGAAGCTCGGCGAGTTGAAGGAAGGGTCGGGCCAGTACGACCTGATGCCGCCGACCGCAAACGAGATCGGCCAGATGATCCGGTTGCCGACGCGTGCCGCCGGGCTGAGGTTTGAGGAGGACCCCAAAACCAGCGAGCGACTCGACGACATGCTGCGTGATGCCGCGGCCGATCACCCCGAAGTGCTGCCGCTTCTGCAATTCACGCTCGAAGAGCTGTACCAGCGCCGTACCGAAGACGGCATGCTGACGATCAGCGCGTATCGCGAGCTGGGTGGCGTCGAGGGTTCGCTCGCACAGCGCGCCGAGACCGTGTTCGCAGCGCTCCCCGACGACGTCCAGGCGGAATTGCCCAGGGCCCTCAATGCGCTCGTGAGCATCGAGCAGGACGGCCACGAGACGATTGGCCGTAAACGCGCACATATGACAGAGGAGATGCCCGAAAGAATACGCGCGCTCGTCGAGACGTTCGTGGAAAACCGCCTGTTCGTCACAGAACTCGCTGACGACGGTACCGTCGT
>CAMYMP010000405.1 GCA_947259435.1 uncultured Woeseiaceae bacterium | reverse complement strand
GACAAAGCGGACATGCTGTCTGCTTCTATCTCGGTTGCGATGAACACGACGGCGTTCGGCCTGATGGCCGCCATTCCGTTACTGTTGATTCACGCGCTGTTGCAGACAAAAACGAATCAGCTCGTCGACAGCCTCGAGATGGCAAGCGTCAAGTTCTTGAATGCCGTCACCGAACGCCAGTTGAAGACTGCCGGAGCCTAGGCATGATTCGCAGCCGTAAACGCGGTCGTCACTTCAATCATGAGACGGCCGAACTCAATATCACGGCATTCATGAACCTGATGGTGATTCTGGTTCCGTTCCTGCTGATAACAGCGGTGTTCTCGCGTTTGGCGATTCTACAATTGAATTTGCCAGGCTCCTCTACCGAGGCCGTAGATCCGCAGGACCAGACGTTTCAACTGGAAGTCACCGTCCGCTCGAACAAGATCGAGGTCGGTGACCGAAATCAGGGAGCTCTGGGTATCTACCCGAATACCGTCGATGGCTATGACTACGATGCCGTGAGCGAGAAGCTAGCGGTGATCAAGAAAGGCTATCCGTCGAAGACGGATGCAGCGATTCTTCTCGAGTCGGACATTCCTTACGACGTGCTGGTTCAGGTCATGGACCGCGTGCGCGTGAGCGTAACGGTCGAGGAGAAAGAGATCGTTCGAACTGACCTGTTCCCGGATATTTCGATCGGCGATGCGCCAGTCCTGGACGGAGGTGCCTGAGCAATGGTCAAGTCGGGTCGCGCAAAACGAATGGAGAAGCACCACAAGCGCCACGGTGCGGGAACGCTGAATCTCGTGTCGCTTATGGACATCTTCACGATTCTGGTTTTTTTCCTGCTCGTCAACTCATCGGACGTCGAGGTGCTGCCAAACGCAAAGGATTTGCAGCTGCCGGAGTCTATCGCTGAGGATAAAGCGAAAGAAACCGTGGTTATCTTGATTAGCGATTCCGACATCATCGTTCAGGGCGTACCCGTTGCAAGGGTCGATCGGGTGATGCGCTCCAAGGGCAACGACATTCCGGCGCTGCGCGAGGCATTGAAGTCACAAAATGACCGCGTATTGCGGCGTGAAGCACAGGACGACATTGCGGGTCGTGAAGTCACGATCATGGGTGACAAGGATATTCCATACAGGCTGCTGAAGAAGGTAATGGCAACCTGTACGGCCTCAGACTACGGTCAGATTTCGCTGGCGGTATTGCAAAAGAGTTCGGAAGAGCTCGATGAACTGCAAGCCGCGCGTTAATCGGGACAGGGATAGAGGAGAGTACGAACTGCCATGGACTGCCGGCGCAGGTCAGGAAAGGAAATTCCAGCGCCTGTTAGGCATTGTGTTCCTCGTGACGCTGGCGCTGAGCATCGTCTGGCCGTTTATCCCGACGCCCGAGCGCGACCCCACCGCGGTTGAGGAGATTCCGCCGCGTATTGCGAAGCTACTGCTCGAGCAAAAGCCACCGCCACCACCGCCACCGAAGCCGAAGGAGCCGGAACCAGAGCCCGAGCCAGAGGCGGAGCCCGAGAAGGTCGTCGAAAACGAGCCGGAGCCCGAGCCAGAGCCGATTCCCGAGCCTGAGCCCGTGCCCGATCAAGCGGAAATCGCGCGCGAACAGGCACAGGCTGCATTCATGCCGTTCGCGGAAGATCTCGCCGACCTCGTCGATCAGGACCTCCTTGAAAAGGTTGCGGACGATCGTCCGTTATCCGCGTCTGTTGGCGAAGCTGCGCGAAACGAGCGTTCGATGATCACGTCAAAAGTTGGTACTGCATCCGGCGGCATCAACACGTCGAATATGAGCCGCAACACGGGCGGAACCGGGATTGCCGGCCGCTCGACCACGAAGGTCGCAAGTCCGGTGGCAGGCATCGCTCCTGCAGGCGGTGCGCGTCGTACTGGCACGAGCGGAAAGGCTTCGCGATCGCGTGAAGAGATTGAACTCGTGTTTGACAAAAACAAAGGCGCGATTTTTGCACTCTATAATCGGGCCCTGCGCAATGATCCTTCACTTGAAGGCAAATTGGTTCTGCGCCTGACAATTGCGCCGAATGGCGCCGTGACGGCCTGCGAAGTGGTTTCCAGTGAACTCGGAGATGCAGATCTCGAGCGCAAGCTCGTGCAGCGCATCAAGCTGTTCCGTTTCGAAGCGAAGAACGTAGAGCCGATCACGACGACCAAGCCGATCGACTTCTTCCCAGCATAAGCATCTTGTAAAGCCCGCGGCCGTGACATTTATCAGCGTCATGGCTCGCGTTGCTGCGCTTTACCTCCGCTGACAAACATCCCGGCCGCGGGCCATTCAATACTCGTCCATGCGGTGGACCCGGTCTTGTGCATGTGCAGGCTCCTGGATCAACCAGCTTTGCAACGGACACTATGTGATCATATGCTGTGAGACTGGATCATACCGGGGAAGAACACAGATGATTCTTCACATACAGCGAGCATCCGCTGTCCTGCTGTTGCTGTTTGTTGCGTGCGCGCTGCGCGCAGAGTCGGATATCGATCGGCTTGTTGAGCAAACCGGCATAAAGCTGAGTGATACGGCGATGCGGGATCGGGCAGGCTGGCGCGAGCCGCGCAAGATAATTGTGCGCGACGTTTTGGGTTTCTATGCGCAGGTTACGGGGACTGTGCCGGTCGTGGAACTCGTAAGCGTGCAATCAGAAGAAGATGCTCTGGCACATGCCGCGGATGCTGATGCAATCATCGGCTTTTGTTCTGAGCGACTCGTGGAAGCTGCACCAAAAGTCATGTGGATTCAGATTTTTTCTGCTGGTGCGGAGCGCTGCCTCGGAGCTGACCGAGTTGCATCGGGAGACATCGTATTGACCAACATGCAGAAGATGTCGTCTCCGGTCATTGCGGAGCACGTCACGGCAATGGTGCTGGCTCTTGCGCGTGGTCTGGGGCCTTTCAGCAAGGCGATGGCAGACGGTGAGTGGCGGCGAGGGTCGGGCACGACGGCCGGTATGCAGTCAATCGGCGGCAAAACGGTGCTTGTGCTCGGGCTCGGTGGCATCGGCCAACAATCCGCGGGGCGACTCGCAGCTCTCGGTATGAAGGTCATCGCGACGCGCCGCAGTTCCCGCGAAGGCCCCGATTTCGTCGATTATGTCGGTCTTTCGAATGAGCGCCTGGAACTTGCGGCGCAGGCCGACTTCATTGTGAACGCTCTGCCGCTGACTACCGAGACGGCCGGCATTATGTCGGTCTTTCGAATGAGCGCCTGGAACTTGCGGCGCAGGCCGACTTCATTGTGAACGCTCTGCCGCTGACTACCGAGACGGCCGGCATACTCGATGCCGACTTCTTTGCGGCTGCAAAGCGCGGCGCCCATTTCATCAATGTCGGGCGTGGCAAGACTGTCGTGACCAGTGACCTCGTCGCAGCACTCGAAAGCGGTCAGCTCGCCGGAGCGGCGCTGGACGTGACGGACCCCGAACCACTGCCAGCCGACCATGCGCTCTGGCAAATGGGCAACGTTATCATCACGCCGCACGTGGCAGGCAGAGGCGGGAATTTCATCAGGCACAGCATTCTGGCGAAGGAAAACTTGCGGCGATTCGTCGCAGGTGACGCAGTGTACAATGTGGTAGTCGCGGAGCGCGGCTATTGAAAAGATTCGCGCAGATTGTCTATCGGCAGGTCCGGTAGCGCTTCGCGCGAAGTTGGCGCAGCCGGGACTCGAAGCGCTCACCTTGCGCGCGCGTGTAGCCGGATCGCATCTTCGATTCGATGGTGCGAATCTTCTCTTTGAGGGCCGCGCACTCCGCCTTGTCACATTTGTTGTGGGCGACGGCAGGTGACTGGGCCACAAGCAGCAGCAGCGATAATAAGGGCATCCATGCGGGTGGCTTCATTAATGTCTCCGTAGTGGAGACATTGTGAACGGACGCCGAAACAGACGGGAGTCGCCAATTCAGGCAAAGCATCCAAAAACGGGTATCGCGCCGTCAATCGGTTTTCCGCCGGTTGCCCGGGCGGATGCGCGTATTCTGATCCTCGGAAGTTTACCCGGGCAGCGCTCGCTACGTGCTGGTCAGTATTACGCGCATCCGCAGAACGCATTCTGGGCAATCATGCAAGAAATTACGGGTGTTGCAGGGCCATACGAGCAACGCTGCGAAGCACTTCTCGAGCGCCGTATTGCGCTGTGGGACGTTCTTGCGGCATCGGTTCGTCCGGGCAGCATGGACTCTGATATCGATATCGAGAGCGCAAAAGTTAATGATTTCGAAAAGTTTTTCTCGACACACCGTGGTATCGAGATGGTCGCCTTTAACGGCAAGAAAGCCGCGCAGATGTTCCAGCGATTCGTCGTTCCTGATGAACCTGGCTGGCCGAAGCACTTCGAGACCTTGCCATCGACGAGTCCGGCTTTCGCGTCGATGGCCGTCACAGAAAAACTCGCGAAGTGGCGCAGTATCATTGCTTAGCAAAGACAGGAGAAGATGATGATTGGTTACGTGACCTTGGGCACAAACGCATTTGACGAAGCGGTCAGATTCTACGACGAGTTGTTTGCCACGATTGGCGCAGGTCGGGCGATGGAGGGCGACACATTTGTTGCCTGGTCGACCAGGCCGACCGCTCCAGCGGTATCAATCATAAAGCCGTTCAATAAGCAGGCGGCGACAGTCGGTAACGGGGTTATGGTTGCGATCGCAATGGATGCGCCTGAAAAAGTCGATGCATTTCATGCCAAAGCGATAGAGCTCGGCGGCGCCGACGAAGGCGCCCCAGGCCCTCGTTTTGGCAACTTCTACGCGGGCTACTTTCGCGACCTGGACGGCAACAAGCTGAACGCGTTCTGCATCACGCAAGGTACCGACTAGGCTATGCAGTGCAGGTGAAGGAATTGCCTAGAGCGCGCTGTCGCCGGTTTCGCCGGTGCGGATGCGCCAGACCTGGTGAAGATCAGTGACGAAAATTTTGCCGTCGCCGACTTTGCCGGTCTTGGCGCTGTCGATGATGGCCTCGACGGTGCGTTCGACCAGGTCGTCCGAGACCGCGACCTCGATCTTGGCTTTGGGCAGAAAATCGACCACGTATTCGGCGCCACGGTAGAGTTCCGTATGGCCGCGTTGCCGGCCAAATCCTTTGACCTCGCTGACGGTCATTCCCTGAATCCCTACCTCGCTCAACGCGTTGCGGACATCATCCAGGCGAAACGGCTTAACAATGGCGGTGACGAGCTTCATCCTGACTCTCTTTGTATGGCTGGCTGGACGGAATCGTCTATGCTAGCAATACACACACTGTAAGTGTACAAAGAAAAAACTCTTACTGGTTGGTACCAATGACGGCCTCAGTCGCGATTCTAAAAGAGCCCGAAGGACTGCGTTACTACGGGGCAGCCACGACGTACGTAGTCCTGGGCTATACGCTCGGTGCCATCGGGCTCTTTCAGCCCTCGTGGATTGTCAATCTGTTTGCGACGCTGTTGCTTGCCCATTCCATGACGATTGCCGCGTATCTGATTCACGAGTGCGGCCACAATCTGGTCTTTAGGCGCAGTCATAACAATGCTCGCCTCGGCAGGTTCATGAGCTGGATTTGCGGGGCGGCGTACGGTACCTACGAGGATATGCGCTACAAACACTTTCGGCACCATGTCGATAACGACGATGTCGTCTGGTTCGAGTATGAGGAGTACTTCGAGAAGCACCCGGGGTTACTGCGGGTTACCCGGCTATTGGAGTGGTGCTACATTCCGGCCCACGATCTGATAATGCACTTCATCATGGTCTTTACCTCTTTCGTAATTCCACAGAGACGGGAGCAACGAGTCCGTAACGTCACGGTGATCCTGGTTCGCGGCGGCATTTTTGCTGCGCTGCTGATCTACTTTCCGAAAGTGGCGCTGCTGTATGCGATCGCGTACATGCTGATGATGCACGTGCTGCGCTTCATGGACTCGCTGCAGCACGACTATCCCTACCACGCGACGTTGTTCGACTATGAGCCGCCGCCCCACAAAGGCGATTACGACTGGGAGCAGGAACACACGTTCAGCGTGCCACTATCGATGCGTTTTCCCCGTCTGAACTGGCTGACGCTAAATTTCGGGTATCATAACGCGCATCATTCGAACATGAACGTTCCGTGGTATCGATTGCCTGCGTTGCACCAGGAGCTCACGGGTGGTGATCCTGGCA
>CAMYMP010000404.1 GCA_947259435.1 uncultured Woeseiaceae bacterium | reverse complement strand
AGTTGCGATCGAGAGTCCCGTCACTCCGGATCATCGACTCGCCAAATGCTTGCCGAATCTCCTCGAGTGCCGGCTGCCCCGGAGTGACGACCTCACGCGCGATGACGTCGGTGTCGATAACGGCCGCGCCGAGTTTTCTGAACATGTCGGCGACAGTCGATTTACCGCTTGCGATACCGCCGGTCAGGCCAACGCGCAGCGGTTTATTGGCATGCTGCATAGTCGCCGCCACTTACAGGAACAAATCCAGGTAAGCGGTCTCGATGGCCTCCCCATAAAGCATCGTGATCCAGCCTGCGGCGGCAAGATAGGGGCCGAACGGAATGGGTAGCTGGCGATCGCGGCCCCGGAATACGATCATCGAGATGCCGATGATGGCGCCGACCACGGCGGACATCAGAATAATTGTCGGCAAAGCCTGCCAGCCGAGCCAGGCGCCGAGTGCCGCAAGCAGCTTGAAATCGCCATAGCCCATGCCCTCCTTACCGGTGATTATCTTGAACAGCTGGTAAACGCTCCACAGGCTCAGGTAGCCTGCCAAGGCACCAATAATCGCACGGCGTGGCGAAATAAACAGCGTGTCGGCGCCCGCGAGCGGGTGCAGCAGGCTCATGACGAGGCCCACCCAGAGCAGCGGAATAACGATCGAATCCGGAATGATCTGGTGATCGACGTCGATGAGACTGATCGCAACCAGGATGCAGGTCAAGGCGATGGCCATCAGCGCTTCCCAGCCGAATCCGAAATGCCAGGCGCATATGCCCGCGAGGGAAGCGGTTAGCAGCTCGACCAGAGGATAACGAACCGAGATGGTTTTCCGGCAGTTCGCGCACTGGGCGCCAAGCAGCAAATAACTCAGCACCGGAATGTTCTGCCACGCCCGTATGGGCTTGCCGCACGCCGGGCAACGAGAACGCGGTACCACGAGATTGAAACGGCCGGTCGGCAGGTCTGGTGCCGGTTCACTGAGCAACTCCTTGCACTGCGCTCGCCAGTCGCGCTGCATCATGAGCGGCAGACGATAGATGACGACGTTGAGAAAACTGCCGATCATTAGCGCGAACGCAAAAGTCACAGCAATAAAAATTGCAGGCGACTGACTGAAAAATTCGGCCATTCGATTCCTCCGGCTTCGTGATCCTGGCGCAAAAGAAAACGGCGTTCCGAGTTTCCTCGGAACGCCGCGTCAATGCAAACGCGCTTGCGGCTCGTTAAATGACCGAACCCATCTTGAAGATTGGCAGGTACATGGCGACAACCAGGCCACCAACGAGAACGCCGAGAATCGACATGATCAGCGGCTCGAGCAAACTCGAGAGGTTGTCAACGGCATTGTCGACGTCCTCTTCATAAAAGTCTGCGACTTTGGACGACATGTCGTCGAGAGAGCCTGATTCCTCACCGACCGCGATCATCTGAATAACCATGTTGGGGAACAAGTCAGTGTTTTCCATCGCCTGCTGCAGGCGCTGCCCCGTTGCGACTTCGTCGCGCATCTTCAGAACGCCGACTTCGTAGACGATGTTACCGGTCGCGCCGGATACCGATTCGAGAGCTTCGACGAGCGGCACGCCGGCCGCAAACATCGTGGACAACGTTCGCGCATAACGTGCGATGGCGGCTTTCTGCATGATCGACCCGATGACCGGAATCTTCAGCGACATGCGATCGAGCCAGTGGCGCATAGCGCGCGAACGCTTCTTGAAGTAAAAAAATGTGCCGAAGCCCGCACCAATCAATATGGCGAGATACCACCCTTTTGCCCGGACGAATACCGACAAATCGATCACCATACGCGTGAACGTCGGCAAGTCTGCGCCGAAGCCCTTGAAAAGGTCTTCGAACGCGGGAATGACGAAAATCAAAAGAATCGTCGTGACGACAAAAGCGACAACGAGAACCGCAGCCGGATATGTCAGAGCTTTCTTGATTTTCTTCTTCAGTGCCTCTGTCTTTTCCTTGTACGTTGCGATTTTTTCCAGCAAGGCCTCGAGAGCACCCGCCTGTTCGCCAGCTTCCACAAGGTTGATAAACAGGTCGTCAAAATACAGCGGGTGTTTGGCTAATGCCTCGGCGAGCGCGCTGCCGCCCTCGACGTCGCCCTTGACCGCCAGGATCAGCTTTTGCATCGCCGGATTTTCGTGGCCCGTACCGACAATCTCGAACGACTGCACGAGCGGAATACCTGCAGCGAGCATCGTCGCCAGCTGCCGGCCCGCCGCTGAACAGACCCTTGCTCTGCTTCTTGATACGGGACGGTACAACGCCTTGTCGGCGCAAATCCGCACGTACGGCAGCCACAGTGGCCGCCATGATCTTTCCATTGACCTTTTGGCCCTTTCTATCCGTGCCTTCCCAGATAAAAGGGACGCTACTCGCAACTGCTGATTCAGCCATGTCTATTGCCCGTTAAACGAAGTATAAATCTATTCAATTGTAACCCGATTGATTTCCTCAAGGCTGGTAACCCCTTCCTTGACTTTGTTCAATCCCGCACGTCGTAAATCGTATACCCCTTCTTTTGCCGCCTGTTCGGCGATCGTCATGGCGTTGCCGCCTTCCATTATAATTTTTCCCATGGGCTCGGACACTTCCATAACCTGGAAAATGCCGACGCGACCCTTGTAGCCTTCGTTACAGCTCTTGCATCCTTTCGGGCCGAAAATCGTCATGCCCTTATCGAGGTCCTCCGCTTCGAAACCCTCTTTCTCGAGTGCTTCACGCGGAATTTCCCGGTTCTCTTTGCAGTTGTCGCAAAGACGTCTCGCCAGACGCTGGGCGATGATCAGGCTGACCGACGTTGCGATCGCGTAGGGCTTGACGCCCATGTCCACTAGACGGGTCAAGGTGCGCGGTGCGTCGTTGGTGTGCAGCGTAGAGAGCACAAGGTGACCTGTCTGGGCGGCCTTGATTGCAATCTCGGCAGTCTCGAGATCCCGAATCTCGCCGACCATGATGACGTCGGGATCCTGACGCAGGAAAGCTCTGAGCGATGACGCGAAAGTCAGGCCGACTTTCGGATTGACGTTGACCTGGTTGATGCCCGGGAGGTTGATTTCCGCCGGATCCTCCGCGGTCGAGATGTTGCGGTCAATGGTGTTAAGAATGTTGAGACCCGTGTACAGCGAAACCGTCTTACCCGAACCGGTTGGTCCGGTCACCAGGATCATACCGTAGGGTTTTGCCAGATGCTTCTCATACAGCGCCCGCTGATGATCGTCATAGCCGAGCAGCTCGATGCCCAGCTTGGCGCTTGACGGGTCCAGAATACGCAGCACGATTTTCTCGCCGAACAAGGTCGGGCAGGTGTTGACACGAAAATCAATCGCCCGGTTTTTTGACAGGCGCATTTTGATGCGACCGTCCTGTGGAACACGCCGCTCGGCGATATCCATGCGCGACATGACCTTCAATCGCGCGCAAACCTTGTTCGCAAGTACTACCGGCGGTTGCGCAACCTCGGACAGCACGCCATCGAGGCGAGTCCTGACGCGAAAAAACTTCTCGTACGGCTCGAAGTGCACGTCCGATGCACCGCGCTTGATGGCATCCAGCAAGATCTTATTTACAAACCGGACAACAGGCGCATCTTCGATGTCGTCGCGATGAACATCTTCGGCCTCTTCATCCTCACCGCTGATATCGAGATTCTCGAGATCGAAGTCATCGTCCGCGAGATCGCCCATCGTCGTATCCACGGCCTCGATGGCCTTGACGATGCGTTCTTCGAGTTTGTCCTGCTCGACGACCACCGGATCGATGCGCAGACTGGTCTGAAACTTGATGTCATCGATCGCTTGCAGATTTGTGGGATCAGAGATACCCAGAAACAGCCTCTGGCCACGCTTGACCAGCGGCATAACGCGGTGCTTGTTGACGAGTTTCTGATCGACGGAGCGGACGACGTCCAGATCGATCTCGATGGCGTCGAGATCGAGGAGCGGAACGCCGAATTCATGGGATGCGGCAACGGCGATCGAGCGCGCATTCGCCAGGTACTCATTGACCAGGTATGCAACAAGCGGGACCTTCGCCGATTTGGCGGCATCAGCCGCCTCGAGGAGCTTTTCCTCGGAGACTATTCCGTCCTGCACGAGCCGTCGTGGCAAGCCTGCGAGATTGGATTGTGATGCTGTTACTGCCATACGAATTCGAGCTGCCCGAGCGTTCCTTTGAGCATCACAGTCTCACTGATCTAAGTCGCCGGATCAACTCGATTTTGTGCGGGGGTTCACAGTTAGCGGATTTGATTAAGTCAAACGTCAAAAATCCGTTAATTTGGGGGTGGTGGCTGTCGCGGGCGCCCTAATTTCGGCAGCTGGAAGGCAGGTAGCGCGTGTCGACCGATGGCAGGGCGTGGGCTGCCGTGACGCCCCCGCCGGTCATTTCGACCGTTCCCGGAATGATGGCCGCCGTGCCGCAGCGCCAGACCACGCTGCTGTTGCCGGACGTGTAGGGCGTTACCGAAAGCGTCTGGCCGAATATGTCCTGGTGGGCATCATTGCCGAACAAAATGTCCAAGCGGCCATCAACGATACTCACCCCGCTGACATATTTTCCCGAGTGGTCGGTTGGCAATGGCGTTAATCCCGCGGCGGCCCGGTCAGCGGGCGGTGATCCGGTCATGTTGTAAGCATCGACGATCGGCGCTTTGATGGACCCGGCCATGTTGACGCCTTCGGCGACCTGCGCTCTGACCGAGTAGGTCTGGTAGGCGGACATGGCCATTGAGGCGAGAATGCCGATGATTGCGACGACGATCATCAACTCGATCAAAGTGAAGCCAGTGTTCTGATCTCTCATATACGCATACCGATAGCTGCCCGCGCAAAGCCCAGATTTCCATATGATACGGCATTTGATCGGGCTACTGTCGCCGACATTGTGCTAGCGTCGCTCACTATGTGACGCAGTTCACGATATTCTTGCCGTCCCGTCGCGAGGGCACAAAAAAGCCCCGGACAGGCCGGGGCTTTTTCGACTTCTTAGCTGAGCAATTAAGCCCAATTGAAATCTTACGGTCGGCAAGCAGCTGGAAGGTGCTTGGGCGCCAGATCTGGGCTCGAACATACCCAGACGACGCTGCCCGCGCTCGCGGTATTCGGCGTCAGAATCAGAGTATCCCCGAGAATTGCAGCATTCACATCAAGACCGTAGGTAACCTGGATTTCGCCGAG
>CAMYMP010000403.1 GCA_947259435.1 uncultured Woeseiaceae bacterium | reverse complement strand
CTGTCGACTCCCGCGAGTGCCGATTCAAACGAGGATACCGGGACGAAGAGCCGGTCGTCATGAAACGCGAGTGAGCCGCTGATGATAGAAACCGGAAACCACCGCAGTGATGTTCGCCAGCGCAACAGGCCACGATCCGCGGTAATCGCATAGACCGTTCCCAGGTCGTCGGCGAAGAACAGCGTCGCCTTGCCGTCGCTTGTCGTATCGAGGTTCAGCGATGAGCGTATGGAACTGTCCGCGGCGAAGCGCCAGTGTATGCAGCCGCTTGCCTGATCGATGGCAAGCACGTTGCCGTTTGCCGTGCCCATGAAAAGGACGCCGTCTGCGGCAACCGGTTGTGACCGCATCTCGGTTGCACCGGGTATTGCAAGCGACCATTGCAGCGCGAGTTTGTCGACTGTCGCCGGGGAAATTTCGACGCCGCTCTCGATTGAGCGGCGATTGCCAGAGCCGAATCCCCAATTATCTTCCGGCCCCGAATTCACGGCCACGACTTTGCCCGTCGCGCAGGACCGCTCCGCCATCCACTTATCACGTGTGTCCGCGCGGCCGCTGCTCAGATACTTCGAGATCGCATAGCGATCGTCGGCGCTTAGATGCGCGGCTTGCTGCATCATGACGCCAAACTCGAGTGAGCGGGCCAGTCGCGTAAACGGCATTTGCTGCAGCGTTGCGAGCTGCGGTGCCTTGATGTCGGGCAGGGAGTGGCAGTTGTCGCAATGCTGCTGATACAACACCCTGCCACGCGCCGAGGTCGGGTCCGCAGGAATCCCCGGATCGATGTGTATCAGCGTCGGCTGCGCGCCCTCGATCATCCAGCCCGGAAAATGCGAGTTGCTCGTATAAACACTGCCGTCCCCCGCGATCTCGATGTCACGCGTGAAGGTCCGTTGGCGCGACATCGGGTACACGCGCCAGGTTTCACTCTCGATATGGAACGACATGATCGTGTCGGACTGATTGCCATTGACCCACACCACGCCGCGCTCGCGATCCACGTTGAGCGCATACGGCGTCTCGCTCTTGACAGGCAGATCGTAAAGCCTGAATTCTTCGATAACAGGGTCATACATCGCGAGCTTGCCGTCTGAGAATGCGACGATCCAGACGTTGCCCTGGGCATCGATGCGCAGACGGCGCGGTCCGCTGAACGGCGTATCGATCATGCTTACATCGCCGCTTTCGGGGTCGATTCTTGCGATATCGCCGGCATACAGGCGTGCGACCCAGACAGTGCCATCGACCGGCGAGACGTCGATGCCGTACGGCATTGGAAAACCCGTAGTCTCCCAGTCGAAATCCGGCCGGCTGCCGACATAACCGCGGCCCAAACGGAACTTGATGATCTTGAGCACCGCCCATTCCTTGACGCCACGAGTGGGCAAGTCGTAGTAGGTGAACTTCTTGGTCTTGCGATCAAACATCGCAACTTGCGATGACAGCGCGAGCGTAAACCAGACACGATCCTGTTCATCAGTCCGGATCGTGTGCGGATAGAAACCATCATCCATTTTGTAGCGAAAGAATTCACCGCTATCGGGATCGAATTCGACCAGTTCACGTTGCATCGATGGCGTCAGGAATATGTGGCCGTCGCGCGACGAGATTGCGAACGAATGCACGCCCATGTAGTTGTCGGTCTTAGGATAGGCCCCCAGCCGTTCGCCGAGTATGCCGCCGCGTTCTGCGCCCTCGTCGTGCGGCACTTTGTACACCTCGTACTCACCCGACTCCGGATCGACCGCATAGACCCGGTCCATGAGATTGTCACCGACGTAGACTTTGCCGTTTGGATGCAGAACAAAATCGTGCATTTGCGAGAATTCATCGCCGATTGGCCATTCGGTGATCGTCGCAGCAGCCAGGTCCGGGTCCCATGCCTCGAAATCCGGCAATTCGGCATGCCGCCGGTTCAGATCCGCGTATGCTGAAACGAGCCCGGCGGCAGCGGCCTCGTTGAAGTCCTGGCTGGCCATCGCGCCGTACATATTCATTCGATCGAGAATCTCGGCCCACTGCAGCTCCGTTCGCGCGAGCCGCATGAACGCCGAGCCTTGCTGATGGCAGAAACCACAATGCAGCAGGAAATGCTGCCGCGCTTGTCTGGGCTTGTCGGCCCAACCGAAGTCGAGCTGCGACAGCCACAGATTCGACGGTTTGCTTGCGGCAATTTCTTTTTCCGACGCGAGCGCTTCGAGCGTAACTTCGAGCGTTTGTTCATCGGCACTTGCTTTGACGATGCTGTCGGCAAAACCCTGCTTGCGGATTCGATAGCGGCGCACGCCAGGCATGTCCAGCGCGCTGAAACTGACGGCACCCCCGCTGTCCGTGAAGCGCGTGTGCTGGGGCGTAACCTTGTTGACAATGCCGGGCTGCGGATAGCCGTTGTCCGAGGTATCGACGACGTCGTTTCCGGGAATCGTCCGTGTGACCATTGCAGTCGCCAACGGTTTGCCATCGGCGTCGGTGACCACCACGGTCGCCGCGAATGTGGTTGCGCTAGCTAAGCACGCGAGCGCCAGCGAAATCAGGAGGGTTCGCATGCCACGATCATAGCGCGGCTGACGACTGTTCTGTAGGCACCGGTCCGGTGCATAATAATCCCGTGCAGCACGGGGGACATCTGATGACTGACGAGACAGAGAACGAGATCAATCGTGACGAAATGCCGTTCGTCGCGCCGTGCCGCAGACTGTCGCCCTGGGCCCCGTTTCGCTGGCTGCGTCTCGGCGTCTCGGACCTGCTGCAGTCACTGCAGCAGAGCCTGATCTACGGATTTGCCGTGGCGCTAATGATCGCGATTGTCAGTTTGCTCGCCTGGCTCAAGGGAAGCCAGTGGATCATGTTTGCGATGCTTGGTGGATTCGTGTTTCTCGCGCCGCTGACCTGCATCGGGCTGTACGCGATTAGCGCACAGATCGAACGCGGCCAGCCACCGCTCATAGCGCGCAGCTTGAAGGC
>CAMYMP010000402.1 GCA_947259435.1 uncultured Woeseiaceae bacterium | reverse complement strand
ACGCGAATGATTCATATGCCTGGCATGGCATAACTCGTGAATCATCAGATAGCTCAGCAGTGCAGGTTCCCGGAACAGCAATCAGTAGTTAATGCTGATGGTGCCTGTCGACGAGTGACTGCCCCAGCAGGTGCGCTGACCACGAACATGCATGGTCGTGAATGGGTTATCCGTCAACGCCGACAGTGACTCGAGGCGCGGTCGGAATTCGGCTTTCGCGACCGAGGCCAGCCAGCGCTTCAGAGCACCGATACAAAGCTTGTCGTCGCCGATACGGCCACTCAGCACGACAGCGTTGGAGTGACTGCGATAGCGCACCGTCTTCGCGCCGCTCTGCCGCTCGTAACGGACGCGAAAACGCTGCCCGATTGCCGGTAATTCAATCAGATTCGGCAGAACAAAGGGCTCTGGCGGCAACACCTGTGCGAAAGACGCCCGCGATTTCTCGATCCAGTCGCGATGCTCATCAACGAACGCACGAACATCGCGGGCTCGGGTCCGCCGTGGCACCACGACCTCGACCCGTCCGCGCGGGTATACCTTTATGGACAATTGACGCGCGCGTGTGCTCTCGCGCACGGAAAAACCCGGCGCATCGCCGGGCTCTTCGGTATCCGCAAATAGTCTGAGTTGTTCTGTCGCGCCGCGCACAGCCCATATTCTACGGACCTTCGCGCAAGATGCGAACCAGGTCTACGGGCGCTTGCCGCTGAAGCGAACCGCGTCGCTCATCGACATCTCACCCTCGACGCCGCCGACCTCGGCCGAATCACTGATATACAGCTTGACCTCACGTTCGAGGATGATCTTGCCTTCGACCCTGCATCCCGGCCCGATAGTGATCTCGGGTACGCGGGACTTCTTGCCGCCCCATCCCCACATGCTGGGTTTGTCGATGATCAGGTTGCCCCTGATGACGGCGCCATCGCGCAGATCGACATTGCCGCTCACGGTCTTGACGTTGCCACCGACAACGCTGCCCTCGAACTCAATGTCACCGTTCACGTTGCCGACATCTGCCGCGACGGTTACGCCCGGCTCGAGCGTGATGCGTCCGTTGACCGCGCCTATTTCACCGTCAATTGTCGATTTCTCGCCAACGCTGACCGAACCATTGACGGTTTTCAGACTCTGCGCTTTGACATTGTCCGCAATGCTCAGACTGCCGTTGACCGTAATCGCATCCTCAATTCGTGAATTCCCAGCCACACGAATCTTGCCGTTCACCGTTTTCAGAGTGCCCGTCACAACGGCGCCCTCGCCGACGGAAACGCTCCCATTGACAGTCGTCGCGCCATCGGATTCACTGCCGGCATCGACCTTGATGCTCTTATTAACGCTGGCGCCATAAACTGGCACAGCCAACAGCATTATCAGCAAGCCGACCGTGAATGCGCTTTTGACCAGTACTTTGCTCATCTTCAACCCCCAATGGATCAGGTACTCTTTAGATACCTCCATTAGCCAAACGGTTGCAACCCGAGAGTAGGAAATGTCATACCCGCTGATTGATACAGGCGCCAATCTGACCCACGACAGTTTCGACGATGATCGTATCGAAGTAATGCAGCGAGCGGCAGACGCCGGCGTTTCGCGAATGATCGTCACGGGCAGCAGCAACCAGGGCAGTCTGGACGCCGTTGCCCTGGCTGAGACGGCGCCGGGCAGGCTGTATGCCACAGCCGGCGTCCATCCACACCACGCCGCGGATTTCGACGATACCAGCATCGAGCTGATTACGCGGCTCGCCAGAAAGGACGTCGTCGTCGCCGTGGGCGAGTGCGGCCTCGACTATTTTCGCAATTTTTCGCCCAGGCAGGCACAGCTTGATGCATTCCGCGCCCAGCTCGACATCGCCGCCGATACGGCCTTGCCGGTATTTCTGCACCAGCGCGACGCCCATGACGATTTCGTCGACGTCCTGGAGCCAATGTTGCCCAGAATCTCCCGTGCGGTCGCGCACTGCTTCACCGGCGAGCATGAGTCGCTGCATGAATATCTCGCGATGGGCTTGTGGATTGGTATTACGGGCTGGATATGTGACGAGCGGCGCGGCAAGCACCTGCAGGACATCGTCTCGATCATTCCGGACAACCGCTTGCTGATCGAGACGGACGCGCCTTACCTGCTGCCACGGACGATTCGCCCGCGGCCAAAGACGCGCCGCAACGAACCGGCTTATCTCCCGGAAGTACTGCGGGTGGTTGCCAAAGCGCGCAACCAGAGCGAGGAGCACGTGGCAAGAATCACCACGGAGAACGCGATTCGATTCTTCGAACTGGATTAGTGCGTCAGGTCAACCGGGCGCCACATCAGCAGATCGGAATACACGGTCCGGCCAAGCCGGAATTCGGTCGTGCCCACCTCGTCGAAGCCATATTTGCGGTAGCAGTTGACCGCCCACGGAGCGTCTTTCCACACGGACAGCCAGATCCCGTCTGCGGCCTTGTCGCGTGCGTAGCGGGCCGCCGCTTCTATCAGCAGCCCACCGATGCCAAAACGCTGTTGCTCCGGAAGAACGTAGACCTGGTGCAGCTCCAGAGCCCGCGTCGCTGGCACCTCGTCCGGGCGCGTGTTCTCACGAATCTTCACGAATCCCACGGGGACCTCGTCGCGCATCGCTATCAGGTAGGTATGACCCGGTAACTCCATTTCCCCACGAATTGCTTCGGAACCGAAGAATTCCTCGAGGTGCGCGATCAGGTCGTCAGGTTCCGACCATTCGTCGTAGGCCGCTCGAAACGACGCGTGCCCGATTTTTGAGAGCGACTCAACGTCGGCAAGAAATGCTTCGCGTATTTCGATCTCGGGCGCCATCAACTCGTGATACCCGGTTACCGCTTGCGCCGCCGGCCGATCTCGTCCACCTGTGTGCCTAAAGCGGCCTTGCGAACCAGATCCCAATGCGGCGTGAAGGCGTCGACCTTGACCTTCGCCGCATCCTTGTCGTGCTCACCGAATTCCT
>CAMYMP010000401.1 GCA_947259435.1 uncultured Woeseiaceae bacterium | reverse complement strand
AGCTCGTCAAGTGACGTCGCGGCCTGCGCGCGCCTGGCCGTAATGCTCGAGCCGCCGGGATCGAGCACGACGAAGTCCGCTTCCTTGCCAGGCGCAAGATTGCCGATATCGTTGTCGAGATCCAGCGCCTCGGCCGCACCGAGCGTCGCGAGGTACAGCGCCCGGCTCGGAGGCAGTGACTGACCCTGCAGATGCAGCACTTTGTAGGCCTCGTTCATCGTCTGCAGCAGCGACAGGCTCGTGCCACCGCCGACGTCGGTCGCAAGCCCGACTTTGATGCCGGCATCCGACATCGAATCGAGATTGAACAAACCGCTGCCCAGAAACAGATTAGATGTGGGGCAGAACGCGCCCGCGCCGCCTTTCTCGGCCATCAATGCACGGTCCTTCGCATCGAGGTAGAGGCAGTGCGCATACATCGAGCGCTCGCGCAGCAAGCCGAAGCGGTCGTAGACATCCAGATAGCTGCGGCTCCAGGCAAACTGTTTTGCGATCTGATCCACTTCCTCCTGGTTCTCGGCAAGATGGGTATGCACCCAGGTGTCGGGATACTCTTTTGCGAGACGGCCGGCTGCCTCGAGCTGCTCTTCGCTGGAGGTCAGCGCGAAGCGCGGCGTAATCGCGTAGCCGAGCCGTCCCTTGCCATGCCAGCGTTCGATCAGGGCTTTGCTGTCGCCATAGGCCGATTCAGCATCGTCGCTGAGCTCGTCGGGGCACATCCTGTCCATGAGCACCTTGCCCGCGATCAGGCGCATGTTGCGTGCTTCGGCCGCTTCGAATATCGCGTCGACCGATTGCGGAAAAACCGTCGCAAATACCATTGCCGTCGTGGTGCCGTTCTTCAATAGCTCGTCGAGAAAGAAATCGGCAACTTCGTGCGCGTGATCCGCATCAGCAAAGCGCGCTTCCGTGGGATATGCGTAACGATTCAACCAGTCGAGCAGCTGTTCACCATACGATGCGATGATATCGAGCTGCGAAAAGTGCACGTGGCAGTCGATGAGCCCCGGAATGATCAGCTTGCCGCTCAGATCTTCAACCTGCGCATCCTTCGGCAAATTCGCCAACAGTTTGTCGGCCGGCCCTATCTGTGTGAACACCCCGTCCTCGACGATCAGCAGTCCGTCTTCGTAAAACTCGACAGCCGAACTGTCAGCGTGCGGCCCCGGATCGGCCAGGCAGTGAAAGACGGATGCGCGAAATGCCTGCTGCATGGTCAGTCCTCGGCCAGCATCACGGCCTCATCGAGGCTGTGCTCGTCGCAGTTCGGCACGTCGCCGGCACGATCGATAATCAAAAATTCCTGTCCGGCCTCGAAGGCAATCAACGGCATGTGCCAGGTGCCGCGATGGTAGTTGATGCCCTGGCGGCCGTTCGTCACGAATGCACGCAAGTCTGACGCTTCGACGCTCTCTTCGGGCGGCGCAACGACGACGATGAATTTGCACGGCGTCAGCGGCACGAACGCCTGACTGCCCAGCGGGTGCCGCTCGACCATGTCGAAGCGATACGGCAGGGACGTCGCCAAGCGGCACCGCGCAATGCTGACCGCGACCCTCCCATTATCTTTCATGTCGATCGAACACAGGTCGTCGAAACGCTCGAAGCGCGCTGCGTTCATCGCCACCGTGCGATCCACGATAGTCTCGATGACATCACCGTATTGCGCGAATCGTTCTTTGCTTAGCGGTTTCGGGCGCAGCGTGATAGTCATGTCTTGTCATCCGGAGCAATGTGACCGTGCAAGCGTAATCGGCTGACGCCGCCGTCCGGGTAGATCGACAGGCGCACGTGGCTTACCGGACCGAGGTCATTTAACTCGTCTTCGAAATAGTGCTGCTTGTCCATCTCGAGCTTCGACTCAGGCAACAGTTGCTGCCAGGCATTGCTATCGTGTTTGGCCTTGTCACCGCTTGCGAACATCGCGGCCTCCAGCGAGACACGATCCGGATAATTACCTTTGAAATGTGCTGTATCGACTTCGACTTTTTCGATCTTGCCCGGATGCCCGAGTGCGAGCACGACCCAGTCGTTTCCGGGACCGCGGCGGCGCGCGGTTTCCCAACCGTCACCCATGTTAACGCCGCGCCCGGCGACGTTGAGGTTATGCATGCTGCCGTAGTGCTCGTCGCTGCACGCGATCGCTCGCCCGCCGTTCTCCAGTGCCACAAGATCGATGCGACCCGTGACGGCCGAAAAATCCGGGCGTATCTCGCCGAAGACGCGCAGTCGCGCAATACCGCCATCCGGAAAAATATTCAGCCGCAGATGTGTCCAGACGCCATCGCTGCTGATTTCGAGGTAGTGATGGGCATCGCCCTGCAGATCGGTTTTGTCCAGGAGTTCGGTCCACGGACCGGCCGGCACATCGTCCTCGCTGACACACGCTTCGATCGACGCCTGCGGGGGGTAATTGCCCGTGAAAAAGCTCGTGTCGATATCGACGCCGTGCACGACGCCCGGTACACCGAGCTTAATGACGCAGTGATCGTGTCCGGGCGTGCGTTTGCGCCGGCTCTCCCAGCCGTCCATCCATTTGCCATGGTCATCATATTTGTCGTCAATAAACACCGGGTCGTTCGCGTCGATCAGTCGCTCTTTCGCCGCAAAAAAATCATCGGTCGCAAAGGTCGCCTGCGACCCAAGTCTCGGCTGTTCGAGCTGAATCCACTCACGAAACGGGTTTGACGATGCGGGCATCAGTTCTGATCCATCGCGTCCAGGCGCAGCCTGGCAATTTTGTGTATTTCGGCCAATGCGGTTTCGAACTCTGTGTCCGGGTCGTTATCCAGACGCCCCTCAAACGCGGCAAGAATCTCCGCGCGAGTGCTGTTGCGAACCGCCATGACGAACGGAAAGCCGAATTTCTCATGATAGTCGCGATTCAGGTTCTGGAAACGTGTGTACTCCTCGGCGGTGCATTTATCCAGACCGGCACTCGTCTGTTCTTGCGTCGAGTCTCTGGTC
>CAMYMP010000400.1 GCA_947259435.1 uncultured Woeseiaceae bacterium | reverse complement strand
CTCTCAGCATTGCCTCGATCCAGGTCAGGCCATGACAATTTTCCTCTCCGCCGTCAGATTGTGTGATGCAGTCGTTGGATCATCTAGAGACATAGTTCGTAGAGTACCGGGAGCACCCATTTAGACACTTACAGCGTCACTGAAACCGGGAAATTCACGTACTTTCAATGAACTACGACCTCGAGACTGCCAAGAAGCGAATCGGTCAGGTGTTTCGCTACCTCGCGGAGATGCATCGCGTACGGACCCCCCCGATCGTCTGCCTCGACGATAGGGAGTGGTTCCTCCCGCTGGATTGCCTGCCGCGCTCAGCCTACGTCCGGTCCGACTACAGCCTCGGCCGCAAGGGCGACCCGCAGGCTGATGACGAGCCGCGCGGCGGCGCCATCCTCAAAGTCGGCCGCCCGCGCGAGAGCGAGTGCCCCGAGCCATCCGTAGTCATCAAGAACTGGCTCAAGACCGGCTGGGATCGTGTAGACGCCGATCCCGACGCGATCGTGAAGAAAACGCTCAAAGGGCAGGCCTTCGCCGACTCCGAACAACGTGTGGACGCTTTCGATGAATGGATGGATCGCAAGCGCTTGTGGGAGTCGAGCGAGCGAAGCGTCGTGCAGGCACTTGACGTATTCTCGGACCTGTTCGAGCTGCGCTCGCGCTTTGATCGAGAGTCGGAAAAGTATCAGTTGTACCTGGCCGATGGCATGCTCGTCGTCGATCAGGACGGCAGAAGCATCCAGCACCCGATCCTTATCCAGCGCGTCGAACTACTCTTCAATCCGACGGTTCCCGAGTTTTACATCGTCGAAACCGATGATAATCCCGAGGCATACGTGCCACTTCTGCGACATGCTGCTCTTGACGGCAACGCGATCCAGCAAGTAACCGAAGCAATCGCAGACAAGAGCTACCACCCGCTGGCTGGCGAGCCGACAAGTAACTTCTTAAAAGACTTCATACACCGTTCTTGGACGGACGGTGAGTTTATCGAAGATCGCGAGGAGATTCCGAACGCCACCGGACCGTACATTTTCCGTCAACCGCACCTGTTTCTCGGCAGCCGCAACCAGGGGCTCGGCGAAAACATCGAGCGCTATCTCGAGGCGCTGCCGAACTTCCGGGAGTTTCCCGAGTCGCTGCTACGCATCGTCGGCATTGAGAGCGGTAACGATGCCAGCAAGGTCGACGCAGAAACCGGCGAGCCTGCGCCCATCGACCTGTTGCTCACGAAGCCCGCGAACCCTGAGCAGGAACAGGTCATTCAACGCGTTGAAGAGACCGGTGCGGTGCTGGTGCAAGGCCCGCCCGGTACGGGCAAGAGCCACACCATTGCCAACCTTATCGGGCACTTCCTGGCACAGGACAAGTCGATCCTGGTCACGAGCCATGCCTCCAAAGCGCTGCGCGTCGTGCGCGACCAGCTTGCGAAGCCACTGCAGCCACTCTGTGTCAGCGTTCTTCGCTCCGACGACGAGAGTAACAAGCAGCTCGAAGAATCGATATCGGGGATCATCAATTACCTGGCGTCGACGCGTGAGAAAAAACTCACGAAAGAGATCGACCAGATTACCGAGAAGCGCAGCGAGCTGACGACGCAGCGTGAAGAGCTCTGGAACGAGCTGCTGATTGCGGTCAAGGGCGAATACACGTACTCGGAAGTTCGCGGCGAAAAACTTTCGCCCTCGGAGGCGGCCCGCAAGCTTGCCGAAGCCACAAAGGAGCACGCGTGGAAGATTTCGCCGGAGGAGGAAACCTTGCTCGATGGCGAGCTTCCATCGCTCGAGTCTTTTCCGACTCCCAGGGAATTCGCAACCCTTTTTGACGACCTGGCAGAACTCGAGAAGACGCGCATTCAAGACGGCAAGGAATTTTGGCGGCACGACGACCAGGATCCGGAGGAGCTGCCGGCATTCCTGGCGCAGATGAGGTCCGCCGTTCAATCCTTGCAGAGTGACGAAGAGTGGGTAACGGATTGCCTCGAAGCCGGGCGCAAAGGCGGCAAACGCAAGAAGTCGTGGCTAGAACTCGCAACCCTTATTGAGGAGTCCTGCGAGGAGATCGTCGAGCGCGAGCCGCTCACCCTGGAGCACGGACCGTCGGTGGGAGACAACGTTGCCCCTGATTTGGCGGCTCTCACCTGTCGCGCGATCATCCGCCATCTCGAATCGGGCAAGAAGCTCGGACGCCTGTCGACGATAGTGAAGCCGAAGTGGAAGGAGCTGATCGAGTCGACTCGTGTCGAGAGCGGGCAGCCCAGAACCGTAAAGCACTTCCGCGCTATCCGTCAGCACCTCAAAATCGGCATGCTGCGTGACAAGCTCATGCGGCGTTGGGATCGGCAGATGGCACCGCTCGGCGCGCCGGACGTAAGCCAACTCGGTCGCCGGCCCGAACGCAAGGTCAAAAAGTTTGCAGACGAAATCAAGCGCGCCCTCGCCTGGCATTCTGACGTCTGGGTCCCGTGCGAGGAGCGTATCCAGGCGCTCGGTCTCAACTGGGATAAGTTCCGCCGCGCGATGGCAAACGAAAGCAACGCCAGCTCGGATCTGCAGTGCACACGCGAGCTGGTCGAGAGCAAGCTCGGGGCGCTGATTGAATCCAGGCAGCGCTACCTGGATCACAAGCACATGTCCGACCGCAAACAGTCGTGGCTCGCGCACCTCGACGAGTTCTCTCGCAAGGACGCGATCTACCCGTTAATCGGGCAGTTCAAAACAGGCATCAAGAAAGGCAACTACGATAGCTACAGCGAGGCCTGGCAAAGACTCGAAGAGCTTACTCAGTTGATGCCGAGCTTCGAGCGTCGCGGCGAGCTGCTCGAGCGGCTCGAATTGGTCGCGGAGCTCTGGGCTCAGGCAATTCGCGAGCGCAAGGAGCCGCACCACGAGGGGCACATTCCGGGAGATCTCGACGCGGCGCTGCGCTATCGTCAGTGGGAACAGCGTCTGAGCAAGCAGTCGAAGATCGACATCGACAAGCTGCAGGAAAAGCTGGACTCGGTGGCGGAATCGTTACTGCAGATGAGCGCGAGCTATGTCGAGAAGCGGGCGTGGTTGGCGCAGCTCCGGCGCACGGGCCTGGACCAGCAGCAGGCGCTCACGGGCTGGCTCGGACTCCACAAGAAGATCGGCAAAGGAAAAGGCAAGCACGTGGCACGCCTCAAGCAGGAGGCGAAAAACAAGTTAGTCGAGTGCCGCAGTGCCGTTCCGGTCTGGATCATGCCGCTCTCGCGTGTGACCGAATGTTTCGACCTGGCGACTACTCGTTTTGACGTAGTGATCCTTGACGAGGCAAGCCAGAGCGATCCGCTCGGGTTGCTTGCCTTTGCACTCGGCCGTGCGGTCGTCGTCGTCGGGGACCACGAGCAGGTAAGTCCGTACGCAGTAGGGCAATCGACGGACCGCGTCAATGCGCTCATCGACGAGACACTCACCGACGTCCCGAACAAAGAGCTCTACGACGGAAAGACCTCAGTTTATGACCTCGCGCGACAGTCGTTCGGCGGGACGATCCGGCTGCTCGAGCACTTCCGCTGTGTGCCGGACATCATTCAATTCTCGAATCAACTTTGTTATGGCGGCGAGATTCGGCCACTGCGCGAGGCGTCGTCCAGCCATGTCACACAGCAGCTGGTGTCGCACCGCGTAAGGAACGGCAGGGAGTCGAATGGCGTAAACCGGAACGAGGCGCTCGAGATTGCGTCACTGGTTTCGGCCGTCTGCAAGCTTGAGGAATACGATGGCTGCACCATCGGTGTCATCTGCATGGTGGGAACCGAGCAGGCACTGTACATCGACTCGGTGCTGAAAAAGCGCATTACCATTTCGGAGTACCAGCAGCGCCGAATTCTGTGCGGCAACGCCTCTCAGTTTCAGGGCGACGAGCGCGACATCATTTTTCTGTCGATCGTGAACTCGCCGTCAGACGGTCCGCTGCACATGCGCCAGCGCGACGACGCACGCAAAGTCTTCAACGTGGCTGCCAGCCGTGCGCGCGACCAGTTGTGGGTGGTGCATTCACTTAACCCAAGCCGCGACCTGAAGGCCGGCGACCTGCGGCAACGGCTGATCTCGCACGCCGAAGACCCGTCGACGCTGCGACCTAAGGTCGATAACGGTCGAAAGACGTTTCGCTCCGAGCTGGAGAAGGAGGTGTTCCTGAACCTTCGCGAAGCTGGATACCGGATTACTCAGCAGTACATGGTGGGTGAGTGCGTGATCGATCTGGTCGTCGAGGACGATAAGGGCAGGCGCATCGCGGTTCAGTGCGACGGTGATCGGGAGCAAACCATGGACGGCGTTGAGGAGGAAATGGCGCGTCATCAGATGCTCCGGCGCCTGGGCTGGGACTTCGTCCGCGTGCGCGGCTCAGAGTTCTTCCGCGGTCGCGACAAAGCGATGAACAAACTCCTGCGACGGCTGCAAGCGTTTGGCATTGTGCCTGTCGGTCCGCCCGAGGACTCGACTCAGACTGAGGGCGTGAAGAAGGCCGAGGAACCATTGCACAAGCGCGTCATCAAGCGCGCCGAGCTTATCAGGAAGCGCTGGAAGGACATTCCAACGCCCGCCGCGGTGCGCAAGGCCGCAGCCTCTGGGCGTCGACGGCGCAAAGTGGCGTAGGAAAGTAAGCTGTTCCCCGATCACGGTGCACACTTTGGGCCCAAACCAGGATCACCTACCGTCACTCAAGGTAACCTACG
>CAMYMP010000399.1 GCA_947259435.1 uncultured Woeseiaceae bacterium | reverse complement strand
TTCACGTTTTCAAGGACCTGCAGGGTCAGCGGACAAATGTCGGGGCAATGCGTGAAGCCGAAAAACACCAGGTTCCAGTGACCCTCAAAATAGTCACGCCCGACCGGGCGCCCATTCTGATCGACGAGCGAAAACTCCGGTAGTTCGCCCGGTGCCGGCAGAACGGTGGCGGTCTGCAAACCTGGTGCGGGCCGCATGACTATGGACGAGAGCCAGGCGCCGGTTCCGATCGCGACGACTGCGACAAAGGCTATGAATAGGTTCCTGGGACTCATGTATTCCGGGGACGGGTTTGCGCAAGGCGGACATTCTAAACGACACTCCTTATATATGGCACCGAAATCAAAACAGCCGGCCAACGTCGGGGAGCTGATCCGCTATGTCGCCGATCGCTTTTCGGCGGCTGCGCTGAGTTACGGGCATGGCACCGACAGCCCGGTCGACGAAGCCGCCTGGCTCGTGTTTGCCCAGCTGGACCTGTCGCACGAGGATGCGCCGGCTGTGTATCAGCGGCCGGTCAGCAGCGATGAGTTCAGAGCGGTCGAGCGGCTCGCAGACACGCGCATCGAAAAGCGGGTGCCGGTCGCTTATCTCGTTAATCAGGCCTGGTTTGCCGGGCTCGAGTTCTATGTCGACGAGCGCGTGCTCGTGCCGCGTTCGCCGATTGCGGAGCTAATTGAGGGCCGCTTCGAACCGTGGCTGGAGCCGGGCACAATCAAGGCAGCTGTCGATATCGGCACCGGCAGCGGCTGCATAGCAATTGCCATTGCCAACGCATTTCCCGACGCCATCGTGGATGCTGTGGACATCTCTACCGACGCTCTGGCCGTTGCGGCAATAAATGTCGGGCGCCATGGGCTCGGCAATCGTGTGCGCCTCGTGAAGTCTGACCTCTTTGCGGCCGTGGAAGGCAGGAGCTATGACCTGATCGTCAGCAATCCGCCCTACGTCGACAAACTGGATATGGAGGCGCTGCCGGAAGAGTATCGTCACGAGCCGGCGCTCGGGCTGGCTGCGGGCGATGACGGTCTGGATTCGGTCAAGACGATCCTGCATCATGCACGGCGTTTCCTCAGTGACAATGGAATACTCGTCTGCGAAGTCGGCAATAGCCGGCCCGCACTGGAAAATCTCTATCCAGGTGTTGCATTTACCTGGCTGGAGTTCGAGCATGGCGGGTCAGGCGTGTTTTTGCTGACCATAGACGATCTAAAGGGTTTGTAACGTGTCCGGTAACAGTATTGGTCGGAATTTTGTCGTGACGACGTTTGGCGAGAGCCACGGCGTTGCGCTTGGTTGCATTGTCGATGGTTGTCCGCCTGGCATGAAGCTCGATGCCGATGATATTCAGGCAGACCTCGAACGCAGGCGTCCGGGCCGGTCGCGGCACACGACACAGCGGAATGAACCGGATCAGGTGGAGATTCTCTCGGGTACCTTCGACGGTGTGACGACCGGCACGCCGATCGGGCTTCTTATCAGGAACAAGGATCAGCGGTCGAGAGACTATGGCGATATAAAAGACAAGTTCCGTCCGGGGCACGCCGACTACACCTATCAACAAAAATACGGCCTTCGTGATTATCGCGGTGGCGGCCGCGCATCGGCGCGTGAGACAACGATGCGAGTTGCGGCCGGGGCAATCGCTCGAAAATATTTGCGGGAGCGCCTGGGTATCGAGGTTCGCGGCTATTTATCGCAGCTCGGTCCAATCGAGCTCGCCGCGGCGGACCTGTCGATCGTCGATGCCAACCCATTCTTTTGTGCCGATCCGTCGCGCATCAGGGAGCTCGAGGACTACATGGATGCCTTGCGCCAGGAGGGCGACTCGATCGGTGCAAAAATCAGCGTGCTGGCGAGCAATATTCCGCCAGGCCTCGGCGAACCCGTGTTCGACAAGCTCGAGGCCGCGATAGCTCATGGTTTAATGAGTATCAATGCGGTCAAGGGCGTGGAACTTGGCGCTGGATTCAAGGCGGTTACCCAGCGCGGCAGCGAGCATCGCGATGAGATCGGTGCGGACGGATTTGCCAAGAATGATGCGGGCGGCACACTCGGTGGGATCTCGTCCGGACAGGATTTGGTTGCGAGTATTGCATTAAAGCCGACATCGAGTATCTCGGTGCCAGGTAAGACAATCGACAAGAAGGGAAAGGAGACCGAAATCGTGACCAAAGGTCGTCATGATCCCTGCGTTGGTCTAAGAGCAACGCCCATTGCCGAGGCGATGGTCGCGCTCGTGCTGATGGATCATTATTTGCGTGACCGTGCACAAAACGCCGATGTCGAATCCCTAACGCCCGCGGTATGACCAAGAAATTTGACATTGCTGTTGTCGGGGCAACCGGCGTCGTCGGTGAATCCATGCTTGAAATCCTGGTGCAACGCCAGTTTCCTGCAGGCAAGGTGTTTGCGGTCGCAAGCGAACGCTCGGTTGGCAAAAGCGTTGCGTTCGGTAATCGAGAACTGCAGGTGCATGACCTGGCGGACTTCGATTTCTCGACCGTGCAAATTGGATTATTTTCGGCCGGTGGCTCGATCTCGGCCGAGTATGCACCCAGAGCGGCAGCGGCGGGCTGTGTCGTTATCGACAATACGTCGCACTTTCGCTATGACGATGACATTCCGCTTGTCGTACCGGAGGTCAATGCGCAGGCTATCGGTGATTACACAGCGCGCGGCATCATCGCGAATCCAAATTGCTCCACGATTCAGATGGTCGTTGCGCTGAAACCGATTTACGATGCGGTTGGCATCGAAAGGATCAATGTTGCGACGTATCAGGCTGTATCCGGCGCCGGGCGGAGCGCCGTTGAAGAGCTGGCGCGGCAAACTGCGAGGCTTCTGAACGGCCGCCCGCTGGATATCGCGGGCGACGCGAAACAAATTGCGTTCAATGCCATACCGCATATCGACGATTTCCAGGACAACCGCTATACGAAAGAAGAAATGAAGATGGTCTGGGAAACGCGCAAGA
>CAMYMP010000398.1 GCA_947259435.1 uncultured Woeseiaceae bacterium | reverse complement strand
GCCGATTTTGTGTCCAAAAATTGCCTTGCTAGCGAATAATATGAAACATATATGGAAATATATGGAAAGAAAAGGCAAGATTGTTGCATGAAGTTGTCCAAAGCCGACCAGTGCCTTCTCAACGCCCTGCAGCAGGACGCGACACGCAGCCAGAGCGAACTTGCCGAGATCGCCGGGATGTCGCGAACATCCTGCTGGCGCCGGATTCGGGATTTCGAGGACAGCGGACTGATCGAGCGCCAGGTTGCGCTACTCGATCCACATCGGGCCGGCTTTCAGATTCAGGTGCTGCTTGCCGTCGCGATGACCGAACATACCGACGAGAACCGCCACAGCTTCGAGCGTCACGTTGCACTTTTGCCCGAGGTCACCGAGTGCTTTTCGGTCTCCGGCGAACGCGATTACATACTGCACGTCGTTGTCCGCGACATGGACGCTTACAACACGTTTCTGAACTCTCAGATTCTCCGGCACGCGGCTGTGCGATCGGCAAGTTCCACCTTCGTGCTGCGGCGCGTCAAGTACACGACCCAACTCCCACTGCAGGCCTGAAACAAACTTCTCTGTTGCGCAAATTAGCGCGCAAACAACAGCTTCGGCCGGCAAAGTGTGACGCGCCTCTCAGATTTCGCCTTATGTTCAAGGCGTTGTTTTATTTCCACAACAAATCCGACAGCGACGCGTTTCAGTAAGGGTAGCTGTTGCCAATATACAAGGCGCGCTTTGCTTCTTTTGCATAATGCCGAAATGCGGACCGTTTCACCGCGGACCAGCGGTCTAAACAAGTACCAAGGAATCGTCGGCTCGGATTGGTGGGACGGCAGGGAGGTACGGGAAGTGAAGGGCATCACGATATTGGCTTTGCTTTTGTTGAGCGGTTGCGGGACTTTTACAACGCTCGAGCAGCTCGAAGCGACCGCAATGTTGACAGGTGACTGGAGCGAAGTTGAAAAGCGAGAGCGGATCGTTGAGAAGCGCAAACTGCGCGCCGGTCCCCAGTGCCCGCCAGGGACGATAGCTTACTGCCAATCCTATGTGTCGAAGAATCGTTGCGCTTGCGTCAAATCGGAAGTTATTCACTCTTTATTGGGTGGCCGCTAGTTCGGCTGCGCCAGCAATATCGCAATCATATGCTGCGGCAGTTTTGCCACTCTTCCTTCGACGCAGGCGTCAACGTCACTGGCAAACGCTAATCCCCACGAATGCTGCGACGGAAGTTCGAAGTCGGCTGCCGCATCTGAACCATTAAACAGCATTGTAACGGCGGCAGTCTTTCCGTCACCTCTTCGCTCTGTAACTGCCACCGCAAACGAGCGAGTGTCGTCCCAGTCCTCGTCGGTCATAGTTTGACCGTCCGGTCGCAGCCATCCGATTTCGATCTCGCCGCCTTCTGTTGCCAGCGTGCCGTGTACATATTGCTCGAGTCGCAGTAGCGGCGTGATGCGGCGGAGCCGGATCAATTCACAGACCTGTGCCGTGAACTCGGGATCCCTGTCGATGTTTGACCAGTCCAGCCAGGCGATCTCATTATCCTGGGCATAGGCGTTGTTATTACCTTGCTGCGAGTGCCCGAACTCGTCACCACCGAGTAGCAGCGGTGTGCCCTGTGAGATCAAAAGTGTCGCAAGCAGGTTCAGGCGGTGGCGTCTGCGGTTGCTCAGGATGGACGAGTTCTCAGTCGGACCTTCGACGCCGTAGTTGCAACTGTAGTTGTGCCCGTGACCATCACGGTTGTCTTCACCGTTGGCGTCGTTGTGCTTGCGCTTGTAACTCACGACATCGGCGAGTGTAAAACCGTCGTGACAGGATACAAAGTTGATGCTGGCATATGAAGAACGGCCGCTGTCCTCGAATACATCGGCGGAGCCGTGCAGTCGTTTTGCCAGCTCCCCGGCGGTTCCAGCATCGCCGCGCCAGAAGCTGCGCGTGGCGTCGCGGTAGCGATCGTTCCACTCTGCCCACTCCGGCGGAAAATTGCCCAGCTGATATCCGCCGGGACCGGGGTCCCAGGGTTCTGCGATGAGCTTCGCTGTGCGCAATTCCTCGTCGGTTCCGATGGCTTCGAGCATTGGATGCTTAGCCGAATAGCCGTGATCGTGGCGGCCAAGCACCGGCGCAAGATCGAACCGAAACCCGTCAACGCCCATCTCCCTGTGCCAGTAACGGAGGCTGTCCAGAACGAGTCGCCTTGTTTGCGCGTGGTCAACGTTTAAGGTGTTACCACAGCCTGTATCATTGATGTAGGTGCCGGGATCGCCGGGCTCGGTACTGTAGTAAGCGAGGTTGTCGATGCCGCGAAAGCAAATGGACGGACCAAAGCTATCGCTTTCTCCGGTGTGGTTGTAGACGACATCGAGAATGACCTCGAGACCGGCGTCGTGGATCGCGCGAACCATGTCGCGAAACTCTCCGATCGCATCAGACCTCACATACCGCGAAGTCGGCGCGAAGAATGAAATCGTGTTGTAGCCCCAATAGTTTCGCAGCCCCTTTTCTTCCAGATGATGCTCGTCGATGAACGCATGCACTGGCATGAGCTCTAGCGACGTGATGCCGAGCGCCTTCAGATACGCCAGCACATCCTTATGCCGCATGCCGTTGAAGGTGCCCCGATCGGTGGCGCTGACGGCAGGATGGCGCATCGTGTAGCCGCGGACATTCGCCTCATAAAAAACGGTATCCTGCCACGCTACTTTTGGGCCGGGGGTCATAGCCGTTAAGTTCGCATCGCATACGATGCTCTTTGAATTCATAATCAAATACGGCGGCATTGCGCGAAAACGCGCCACTAAGGGCGCGTGCGTAAGGATCGATCAACAGTTTGTGCGGATTGCAGCGCAGGCCTATTTCGGGGTCATATGTCCCGTGCATGCGATAGCCATAGCGTTGACCAGGTTTGCAGCCTTCGAGATAGCCATGCCAGACTCCGTCGCTGCACTCCGGCAGAAAGAATTTCTGCTGTTGCGTGCCATCGTTGGCAAAAAGACAGAGCTCGACGCTGTTCGCGACGGATGAGAACACGGCGAAGTTGGTACCCCTTTCGTCAGTCGAGGCACCGAGTGGGCTTGGACGACCGCTTTGGATCATTGCTTGATGAGCTGAATCGGGCGGAGCTTCCAGATGTCGTCATTGTAATCGCGCATCGTCCGGTCGGTCGAAAACTGGCCAGAGCGGGCCGTATTCAGGATGCTCATGCGCATCCAGCGCTCACGATCTCTATACAGGTCTTCGGCCTGGTTCTGGGCATCAACGAAGCTGCGAAAATCCGCGGCGGTCATCCAGGGATCAGAGGGCTCGCGAATCGACTGGATGATCGGATCGAAGATGCCGGGCTCGAAGTGATTGAAATGCCCGCTCTCCAGTAACCGCATCACGCGATGGAAGTCCTCGTCGGCTTCGATAATCGCCTGCGGGTCGTATTGG
Source organism: uncultured Woeseiaceae bacterium (assembly GCA_947259435.1). The sequence continues at coordinate 2,304 of CAMYMP010000398.1, read as the reverse complement.
CCGCGCTGCTCGTTGATCTCATCGACAGTCAGTCCGAACAACAGGAAGTTGTCGGCACCCACTGCGTCACGGATTTCGACGTTGGCGCCGTCGAGAGTGCCGATCGTGATCGCGCCATTCATCATGAACTTCATATTGCCGGTTCCCGACGCTTCCTTGCCGGCCGTTGATATTTGTTCGGACAGTTCCGCGGCCGGGCAAATTAGCTCCATCGCCGAGACGTTGTAGTCAGGATAAAAAATGAGTCGCAGCTTGTCGCGCATCTCGGGATCAGAGTTAATGACCCGCGCGACGTTGTTAATGAACTTGATAACATTCTTGGCCATCACGTAGCCTGGCGCCGCTTTGCCGCCGATAATAATCGCGCGCGGCACCATGTCCGCACCGTCGCCGCGCTGAATACGGTCGTAGAGATGCACGCCGTGCAGCACATTCAGAAGCTGGCGCTTGTATTCATGGATGCGCTTGACCTGAACGTCGAAGAGCATGCCGGTTGGGATGTCCAGGCCGGTTTTTTTCTCGATGTCCTTTGCCAGGCGCAACTTGTTCGCCAGCTTGATCGAACTCCATTCTTTCTGGAATTCTTCGTCATCGGCAAATTCCTCAAGCTTCCTTAGCTGGGCAAGATCGGTAATCCATGCCGAGCCGATTTTCTCGGTGATCAGCGCCGACAGCTTCGGATTGCACGCCGCGAGCCAGCGACGCTGTGTGACGCCGTTTGTCTTGTTGTTGAATTTGTGCGGCCAGAGTTCGGCAAAATCACGGAAAAGGCCCTCGGTCAGTAATTTCGAATGCAGCGCCGCAACGCCGTTTACCGAGAAACTGCCCACGATCGCGAGGTAAGACATTCGAATCACGGGCTCGCTGCCTTCCTGTATCAACGACATACGCCGGATACGATCGTTATTGCCAGGCCAGCGATGGCTGATCTCCTCGATAAAACGCGCGTTGATCTCGTAAATGATGTCGAGAATGCGCGGCAGGAGGCGCCGGAACATCGACACAGGCCAGGTCTCGAGCGCCTCGGGCAACAGCGTGTGATTCGTATACGCCATCGTTCGTTTTGTAATGTCCCAGGCCTGGTCCCAGTCGACGTGAAATTCGTCGATCAGCAATCTCAAGAGTTCCGGCACGGCAATAGCCGGGTGCGTGTCATTGAGTTGAAAGCAGTGCTTGTCGGCAAATTTTGTAACGTCATTACCATGGTGACTCGTGTAGTTGCGCAACGTGTCCTGCAGGCTGGCCGAAGCCAGAAAATACTGTTGCCTGAGCCGCAATTCGTGAGCCTCTTCGGTGGCTGTATTCGGATACAGCACCATCGTAATGTTCTCGGCCAGGTTCTTCGATGCAACCGCATCCGTGTAACCGCCCGCGTTGAACTCTTCGAGATCGAACTCGTCGGTAGCTGCCGCGGACCAGAGACGTAGCGAATTGACAATGTCGTTCTGGTAGCCCGGAATCGGGATATCGTACGGGATTGCGAGCACATCGTGAGTGTCTGTCCAGGCGATGCGCTCCGCCCCATGCAAGTCCGTATACGTCAACGTGCGACCGCCAAATTTCACGGTCTGTGCGTATTCGAAACGTTCGATTTCCCAGGGGAAACCCTCGCGCAGCCACGAATCGGGTTCCTCGACCTGGTAACCGTTTTCCAGGTGCTGACGAAACATGCCGTATTGATAGCGAATACCGTAGCCGATGACCGGTAACGCCAGCGTCGCGCAGCTGTCGAGAAAACAGGCTGCGAGACGGCCGAGGCCGCCGTTGCCGAGCCCCGCATCATGTTCGCGATCGTAAACATCTTCGAGATCCAGACCGATGCGCTGCAGCGCTTCGTTCGTCTCATCTTCGATGCCGAGGTTCAAGAGCGCATTGCGCAACAGCCTGCCCATCAGAAACTCGAGGGACAGGTAGCTGACGCGTCGCGTATCTGCACGCTGGCTCGCCATCCGGGTCTTGCTCCAGCGTTCCATGAGACGGTCGCGGGCCGCGTACACGACGGCCTGATACAGGAACGGTGACTTGGTGCGAATTGTCCGGCGTCCAAGCATGCGCCCGAAATAGTGCGTGAAATCCTTGAGGATTGCGTCGGCCGTCATGGGCAACTCGGGCGCTTGCAGCAGCTCGATCTCGCCAACATCTAATGATTTGTCAGAACGCACAGACATTCATCTTTCTCCGTTAACGGCCATCGTTTCTTCGTTGCATTCTAAGTGTAGCGAGCGGCGGTATCGTCACGCGCAGCGAGTGCGGCCTGCCGTGCCAACCCATATTGTCGGCCGTCATGATCGTATTGCCGCAACC
>CAMYMP010000397.1 GCA_947259435.1 uncultured Woeseiaceae bacterium | reverse complement strand
CTCTCCAACGTGGTGCCCGGCAAGCTCCAGGAGCCGCGGCACGGCTGCCACGGCCCGGGCAATCACCGTATCAAAGCGGTAGCCGGGTGCATAGTCCTCTATGCGGGCTTTCGTGGCCATGACATTGCTCAGGCCGAGCAGGCCGGCGACGTGCCGGACGAACATGACCTTCTTGTTGTTGCTGTCGACGAGATCGAATTCGCGATCCGATTCGACGATAGCGAGCGGCAGTCCGGGGAAGCCGGCGCCGGTCCCTACATCGAGCACACGCCGACCGCGCAGCAATGGCTGCACGGCCAGACTGTCGAGCAGATGACCCGTGACCATCTCGTCGCGGTCGCGTATCGCGGTCAGGTTGACTCTGTTGTTCCAACGCTCGAGCTCATCGAGCAGCGTCGCGAATTTCGCGACGCAGTCGTCCGGATATTGCTGCAGACGATGCAGCTCTTACTCCTCACCGATCAGGTGCTCGCGAAGAAACAGCACGGTTGCCTGCTGATAGATGTCGCGATTCTCTTTCTTGCGGTAGCCGTGGCCCTCGTTGAGCGCATTCATGTACCAGACCGTGTTGCCTCGCTTGCGCAATGCCTCGACCATCTGTTCAGACTCCGTGACCGGCACGCGCGGATCGTTTTGCCCCTGCACGACAAATATCGGCACGTTTATCCTGTCGACATTGTTGACCGGGCTGATCTTTTCGAGGTGCGCTCGCATCTCCGGGTCGCGCTCGTCGCCATATTCCGCGCGCCGCAAGTCACGACGATAGTCCTGCGTATTTTCGAGAAACGTCACGAAGCTGCTTATCCCGACAATGTCCACGACCGCATTGAGCCGTTCACTAAAGTGCACGGCGCTGGCAAGCACCATGTAGCCGCCGTAGCTGCCGCCGAAAACCGCGACCCGTTCGGCGTCGAGATCCGGCTGCAACTCAATCCAGTCGAGCAGCGCACCAATGTCCCTGACCGAATCTTCGCGCTTGAAGCCATTGTCCAGGCTCAGGTATTCCTTGCCGTAGCCGTTCGAGCCGCGGACGTTCGGCACAACGACGGCAACGCCGAGTTTTTGCATCCACATCTGGTAGGTGCTGCTGAAGACCGGGCGCGACTGACTTTCCGGACCGCCGTGTATCGAAACGACCACTGGAAACGGCCCGTCGCCGGCAGGCTTGTAGACCCAGGCAGGTATCTGCCGCTGCGCACCGTCGACGCTGTCGAATGTCGGGTAGGTAATCGACTCGGGTTTACGAAACTGCGTGGTATCCAGGCCGCCGACTTCACTGTCTGTCCAGCGCACGAGCTGACCGAACCGGAGCGGTTCGGGACCAAGGTCGAGCACGAAAGTATCGCTCGGTGTCGACGCGGTGTTCAGGGTCATGGCGAGCTTGCGATCGTCGGGGCTAAAGCTCAGGCCGAACGCCACGCCCAGCGGTACGTTGTCTACGCGCCGATAGTCTCGCGTACGCGTGTCCATCAGATACACACGCGACATGCCATTTTCGTTGACCGCGAACGCGATGCGCCGCCTGTCGCGGCTGATGGTCGCGTCCGTGATGTCCCAGTTGATATCGCCGGTGACGATTTCTACATCGGCCCCGGATTTGAATGGCTGCCAAGCCAGATTCTGGAAGTTGCTGCCCTGACTCGTGATCAGCCAAAAGCCTTCGTTATCGTCGTCGAACGCGACCGGGTAATTCGTGGATGGTGCACCGGTGCCGCCGGCCAGCAGCGTTGCTTCGCCCGAATCTAGATCGATCAGATGCACACGGGAGTCGGTGATGCTGACGTAGTTGAGCGCCAACAGGCGATTGCCGCTCGCCGAGAACTCCGAAGGGCCCCACCAGGTGCCGTCCGGAGACTCGAGAACCATTTCGGCATCGTCAGGATCCGCCGGGTCCATAAGCCAGATATCGTTCGATGCGCCGTTGCGTCGTGTGCTCGGGTAGGCGATACGTCGCCCGTCGCGGTCCCAGCTCGGTGCACCGTTGCGCGATTCACCATCGCTCAGCATGACGGCGCTGCCGGTTGCCGGATCAAGCAAGAAGAGTTGCGTGAACTCGCTGCCGCCGGCATCGCGTGTGAAAATGAGCTTCGAACCTTGTGGCTGACCGGACACGGCGCGTACGGGTTCTTTGTAGAAAGTCAGTTGGTACCTGGCGCCGCCAGGCATATCGACCCGGTGCAGTTGCGGTACGTCGGCGAAACGCGTCCTGACGTAGAGCCCGGAGCCATTTTCCTGCCAGGCGGCAAAATCAGCCGAGCGAACGTTTTGAAAACGGTTGAGGCTGTCCACGATTTCTTCGGGGATCGCCGGCACGTCTTCCATGAGCAGATTGCCGTTATTAGCCTCCGTTCGGGCGATATCCTCTGCACCCGCAGGCCCGGCGAGAAGAACAATGCTCGCGAATGCCAGGTTCATTATTCTGTTCATGCCATCCTCCTGTTCATCAGGCGACGAGTAGCGCCATGAAATCATCGACCGCCGTCGCGGCCAGTTTCTCGCGGTCCGCGCACAGCGCATTCAACGTGTCCCATTGATTTGCGGCAAGCTTTGGCGACACGCTGTCGATGAACTTCTGCTTTAAGACCGGAATGCCTTCCTCGCGCCGTTCGCGATGGCCAATCGGAAAATCAACCGCGATGCGATCCGTGCTGCTGCCATCTTTGAAGAATACCTGCACGGCATTTCCGATGTAGCGTTTCCCGGGGTCGAAATAGTCTTTCGTAAACTGTTTGTTCTCGCGCACTTCCATTTTGCCGCGTAACACGTCGATGCGCGGGTCACCTGCCACGTCGTCTTCGTAATCGGCCGCCGTGAGCCGCCCGAAGATCAGCGGCACCGCTGTCATGTACTGAATGCAGTGATCGAGATCGTCCGGGTTGTCGAGGGGGCCGGTCTTGTCGATGATGCGAACGCCTGCCTCCTGCGTCTCGATGACGACCTTATCTATTTCCCCGATTCGACCCTTTACCTCGGGTTGCAGCG
>CAMYMP010000396.1 GCA_947259435.1 uncultured Woeseiaceae bacterium | reverse complement strand
CGCCCCCAGGCGGTGGCGCTGATGGAGGCGGGTCGCCCGGTGGCGGCATGCCGCAGGGGTCTGAAGGGCCGAGCGGCAGTTCCAGCGGTTCTTCCGGGCAGGAAGGATCGAGCGGTGAAGTTGGCAGTTTCCCGGGCAGCGGTGAAGAGTCCGAAGGCGTTCCGCCTCCGCCAAGTTCGAGTGGTGGCGGTGCGGGTGAAGAAGGCACCGAATCGGGTGATGCAGGCGGCGAAAGCGGCGACTCGAGTGAGTCCAGTGACTGGGAAGATGAGAGTACTGGCGATAGCGAGTGCGGCGACACCGGATCGCTGCCGGGCGGCGTCGGCGGTATGGGCCAGGACGGCGAATGCATCGGTGGCGGTGCGTCTGCCAGTGAAAAATCCAGCGAGTCCGCTGCCGGCGGCGGTGGTGGCGGCGCCGAAGGCAGTGTGCAGGGCACAGGCGGTGCGGGCAGCGTCGGCGAGTTTCCTGACGAAAGTGCTGCCGAACGCGCCGAGCGTCTTGGCCGCGAACTCGAAAAGTCCATCGGTGGTTTTGACGAGGTGCTGCAGGAAGAGCAGCGCGAAGTCGCTTCCGTAGGCCGTAGCACCGAAGGTTTTGGTGGCGGCGTGCCTGGCGACGGTGCTGGCGATGGCGGAATCAGCCTCGGCGAACAGGGTTCGAACGCGGGCAATCCGGTTTCGGTCGCAAACTCCAGTATTTCGCGAGAATCGCCGATAGATGCTATGTCGGAGCAGGAGATTCGTGAGCGCACGCCGGAGGATATTCCGATCATGGTCGACGACGATATTATTGCCCGGCAATTGCGCGAGGCTGCGCTGGCCGAGAACGACCCGGCGCTGCGCGAGCGGCTATGGGAAGAGTACCGGAAATACAGTGGCAGGTAGCCACAGATGGCGCGGATTCAGGCGCAGATACACTTGTTTCAGGAAGACGATTTGACAATGACGACACGGATATCCTTGTTGTTGGCTGCGCTCTGCGTCGCAGCGTCAGGGTGCGCGGTTAACGAGGTGATCACGGCCGAAGAGACCGAATTGATTGTCGCGGAGACGCCGCCCGACGAGGCAATGCTGCTCGATATCGGCGTCGTCGAGTTCATAGGCGGCATGGACGCTGAAAACGATCCGGAGAAGTCCGGAATCTACGAGGAAATCCGCTCTGCCGAAGTTCGCTATCTGCCATACCATTTGAAGACGACGTTGCAGGGCACGGGCCATTGGGGCGCCGTGCGGGTCATTCCTGCGCGCAATGCATTTACCGACGTCGTTATCAGCGGCGAGATCGAAGAATCCGATGGCGAATTTATTGAACTAAAGATCACTGTCGATGATTCGCGCGGCCAGCACTGGTATGAGAAGACCTACAGCACGCAGACGGGCATTTCGTCATACTCGGAGAATCGCGATCGCCGCATGGACCCGTATCAAAAAGTCTTCAACGACATTGCCAATGACCTTAGAGAATATGTGGACGCGCTCCCGTCAGAGTCGATACGTGCGGTACGCCAGGTTACCGAACTGAAGTTTTTTGCTGACATGTCGCCCAGCGTGTACGGGGAGCATCTGAACATCGATGAAGAAGGCCAAGCCACCATCGTACGCCTGCCTGCAGATAATGACCCGTCGGTCGACCGACTAAGACAAATTCGCGAACGGGATCGACTCGTTGTCGACACTCTCAACGAGCACTACGCCAACTTCTATTACGGCATCGCGATTCCGTACCACTCGTGGCGAAAGACTGCGCGCGAGGAGTCAATTAACTACCGTCAGGTCAAGCGGTCGGCCGCGCTGCAAACGCTGATGGGAGCAGTGGTCATCGCGGGAGCGCTGGCTGTTGACTCGAACAGCTCGAGTTACTCCAAAAGACAGATACAGAGCAGTCTGCAAAACATCGCGATTGGAGAGGGTTTTGAAGCAATGATGTCGGGCATCTCGCGCCGCAATGAGGCAGGCATGCATCGTGAGTCGATCAAAGAGTTGTCCGAGTCTTTTGGCGCGGAGGCAGCGCCAATGGTCGTCACAGTGGAGGGCGAGACGCGTCGTCTGACCGGCACCGCCGCCGCGCAATACGAAAGCTGGCGTAGATTGCTCAAGGAGATCTACGAAGCCGAGACAGGATTCGTGGAGACAGCCGACTCTGTTGACCCGGGTCCGGTACGTATCGCCGAACCGACGGGATAAGCGATCGCTGATTGATGCAGGTCCTCCAGACAGGAATTGAGCTTGCTGGCCGCTACACGCTGGTCAAAAGGCTCGGAGCCGGTGGTGCCGCCGAAACGTGGCTCGCCACGGATCGGCTGACACGCGCGTCTGTTGCGCTGAAGATACTCGTCAGCGACAAAGTCGCCGCAGCGGACTTCCACAAAGAATGGCAAACCAGTATTCGCCTGATGCACGCACACATCGTGCGTGTATTCGAGTTCAACGACGATTCCGAGAATCCTTTCTACAGTCTGCAGTTCGTCGACGGGCCCGACATCAGCGTGCTGTCAGGTGCGCCGGCGCAGCATGTCCTACCACCCATAGCGCTGCTTGCGGATGCGCTGCGTTATGCGCACGGCAAAGGCGTAGTGCACCGTGATGTGAAAGCAAGCAATGTCCTGCTTGATCATAACGGCGCACCGTATCTGATCGACTTCGGGGTCGCCTCGGACGGAGGCGCACAAGCCAGCGGAGGATCACTGATCGCGGCGAGCCCGCAGACACTTGCCGGAGCGCCGCCACAGCCATCAGACGACATCTTTGCACTTGGCGGATTGATTTTCGAGCTTGTCAGTGGTCGATCGCCGTATTCCTCTGCGACGACGGCAGACGACATTCAGCACGTCACGCCACCGCCACTGGTCACAGCCGATGGCTCGAAAGTTCCGACGACCGTTGTAGAGCTTGTTGCGAGTAGAGCTTGTTGCGAGTATGCTCGAAAAGGACCCGCTTGCGCGCCCCGATGCCGAGACGGTCGCCGCCACGCTCGAGTCCGCGGGATTCGCTGGCGCACCGGCACCGGCAAGTTATGCGGGTGAGGGTCTGCTGCAAAGCGATGAGATCATTGAGGCCAGCGACACGAATCGGCCACAGACAAAACCCTCGGCGGCTGCCAAGGTGGCCACAAGCCCCGACCGTTCCGGAATCAGCCCGCGGACGCTTGGTGTCAGTCTCGTTGTGCTCCTGGTGATACTCTTCGGTGTCATTTTTTTCCTGCCGGACACAATAACGGTCGACGCTCCCGTGGTGACCCGGGACGTTAGTGAAGAGCCCAGCGAAAGCGAAGCGCAGACTCAGAAAAGCAGCCGGGTAGGTTTTACTGAAAACGTCGAAGATCTGAGCGGGCGCGACGCGCGTGTCAGAGGGCGTGCGGAAACGGAAGTCGTACTTGGCGAATTGCTTTCAATGATGGAGACACTGGAGAGGCGCTCAGTGCAACGCTGGGGCGGACTGCAGTTCAAAAAGGCTCAGGCAGTCTATGCGGAGGGAGACGTCGCATATCTTGCGCGAGACTATGACGCCGCCAGTGAAAAATACGGCGCAGCCATCGCGATACTTGAACCGCTGCTCGACGAGGTTGACCAGGTATTCGCGACCGCATTGGCTGATGCAAAGGTTGCGCTGGAGAGCGCGGATGCGGTGGAAGCATTAAGACTGTTCGAATTGGCGGTTGCGATCAGCCCAAGTCATGCGGCAGCGCAAGCCGGATACGTCCGCGCAAAAAACCTGGAGACGGTTCTCTCGTTAACCGACCAGGGTTTTGAATTCGAGAAGAACCTGGAACTCGAGGCCGCTCGCGAGAGCTTTGCAAAGGCTGCGGAGATCGATCCCGAATGGGAACCCGCAGGGGCCGGTCTTGAGAGGGTGCTGGCGACCATCAAGCAAATGGAGTTTGATCAGCGTATGACAGAGGGCCTGACCGCGCTGAGCGAGCGCGATTATCCCGGCGCGCGGGCAGCGTTTCGCATGGCCCAGAAACTCAAACCTGAGTCGCGCGAGCCAGCTGACGGGCTGCTGCAAGTCGATCAGGGAATTCGACTGGACCGCATCGGCGCTCTCGAGAGTCAAGCTCAGAACGAGGAGCGGGACGAAAAATGGGAGGCGGCCGTCGACACCTATCAAAGTGTTCTCGAAATCGACGGCAATCTGCTGTTTGCCAAGGAGGGGCTCGATCGTGCGCGACAGATGTCGGCACTGCATGCACAGCTGGATGAGTACATCGCAGATCCCGACAGTCTGAGTGCACCAGCCACGATGAGCAGGGCGACAAGGCTTGTCGTCGACATCACGCGTATGCCAACGCTCGGACCGCGCCTTTCAGGGCAACGTGATGAGTTGTCGCGCCTTCTAAAGCGCGCTGCAACACCGTTAACGGTGCAGCTGGTTTCGGATAACGCCACCGACGTTGCGATTTATAAAGTCGGTAAACTTGGCAGCTTCGAGACACGTGAACTCGATCTCAGACCCGGAACGTACGTGGCCGTGGGCAGCAGGCCGGGTTATCGCGATGTGCGTCTCGAGTTTCGTGTGGCTCCGGAAATCGACCTGCAGCCGATTGTCGTTCGCTGCGAGGAAGCGATTTGAGTTTCGAATCTCTATATGTAAGAGACGTTGAAGGCGAGCGACGCATTGATGCGGACCGCCTGCCCCTGCGCGTTGGCACTGGCACCGACTGCGAGCTGCGGCTGCCCGGTCCGGGCGGCGGGCCGGTAATGCTGCTCGACTTGCTCGACGGCGCGCCGTTCGTGCAGCCGGTTGGGCGAGATGAGACGATGCAGATCAATGGCGAGCCGCTTGTCGCAAGCACGCGTCTGGCTGATCGGGATGAACTGCAATTCTTTGGCAGCCGCATCCGCGTGTCCGCGACGGACGAAAGACTGACCCTGATCGTACAGCTCGAAGACAGCGCCTACGTCACGCAGCCACCGCAGCTGGCCGAAGATGCCGCAGAGTCTGCAGAGGAAGCGATCGCGCCGACCGCGTTCCGGCGCGCGGCTGATACGCGTGCGACAGCTGAGAAAACGCACCGAAGTCCGCTCAAGGCCATTATCGGTATCGGGCTTGCGCTACTGGTCATCATGTCATACCTGTTGTTCAGCGCGGCATCGATTCAGTTCGACGTAATGCCGGTTGAGCCGGACGACGTCGCGCTATCGGGCGGGTGGTTTCGGTTGCCGATTGGCGATCGGATGCTGCTGCGCAGCGGTGAGTACACTGTTACGGTAGAGAAGCAGGGCTATTACGACGTGAGCCAGACCTTTAGCGTCGGCGACGAATCGAGCAAGACGATCGAGATACGAATGCGCCGATTGCCCGGGCGACTCACGGTCCTCACGGATCGAGCCGTGGAGGCGATCGTGTCGATTGACAACAATACTGTTGGCAAGACACCCTTCGGCCCGGTGGAACTGCAGCCGGGCGAGCACAGCGTCAGCGTGCGTGCCGATCGCTATCTCCCATTTGCCGATGTAATCACCGTAGCCGGCCTCGGGCAGCTCGAAGAAATGCATGTTCAGCTCGTGCGCCGGTGGTCAAATGTCGACGTCGTTTCGGAACCTGCCGGCGCGACGATATTTTCCGGTGAGCAACGCATTGGCGAAACTCCCGCGACAGTGGAGCTTCTCGAAGGCACGCATCAGATCAGCGTGGTTCGTGAAGGATTCAAAGCCTGGGACGGCACGGTGGTCGCAATCCCGAATGTCGATCAGGCGCTGCCGCTTATTGAGCTCGAACCGGCTAACGCCAGGCTGCTCGTGAACTCGGTTCCTCGCGCAGCGAACGTGACGGTAGATGGTCGCTACCGCGGTCAGTCGCCGATCACGCTGGCTTTATCGCCGGACGTCGACT